>DAOWCB010000049.1 GCA_030633795.1 Candidatus Aminicenantota bacterium
TACAGACGCGGGGGATACGCCCCTTAAAGAAAGGCAACTTCTAACCGAGGAAGAATACAAAGAGGCTCATGAGAATTTCGGAGAGAAGTTTAATGCTTCCATCGGAGCGGAGGCAATAAAAAAACTCCTGGAGAGAATCAATATCATCAAGGAAGCAGAGTCGCTAAAAGAGTTGATGAAAATAGAAACTTCCCAGCAGAGAAAACTTCGGCATGCCAAACGACTCAGAGTATTCAAGGCTCTCAAAAAGTCAGAAAATCGCCCGGATTGGATGATTTTGAATGTCATTCCGGTCATCCCCCCGGATTTAAGACCTCTGGTCCGGTTGGATGGTGGACGATTTGCAACATCTGATCTAAATGATCTTTACCGCAGGGTCATCAACAGAAACAACCGTTTGAAAAAGCTGATCGAACTCCGTGCTCCTGAGCTGATCATACGGAATGAGAAACGGATGCTCCAAGAATCTGTGGATGCCCTGTTTGACAATGGAAAGAGGGGTCGTGTTCATCTAGGAGCTAACCGAAGGCCCTTGAAATCCTTGAGTGAAGCACTTCGGGGGAAACAAGGCCGTTTTAGGCAAAACCTTCTCGGAAAGCGAGTGGATTATTCCGGTCGTTCAGTCATTGTCGTGGGGCCGGAACTGAAGCTCCACCAATGTGGCCTTCCCAAAAAAATGGCCCTTGAATTGTTTAAACCGTTTATTTTCCATAAACTGGAAAAAGAAGGTCTGGTCCCCAGCGTGAAAATCGCTCGAGAGTGGCATGAACAAGAAAGACCTGAAGTTTGGGACTACTTGGAAGAAGTCGTCAAGGAACACCCCATCCTTCTCAACCGTGCACCCACATTGCACCGGTTAGGTATCCAGGCCTTTGAACCTGTTTTGGTCGAAGGAAAGGCAATCCAGATTCATCCTCTTGTTTGTGCAGCTTTCAATGCCGATTTTGACGGTGATCAGATGGCTGTTCATATTCCGCTATCGGTCGAAGCTCAGGTCGAGGCCCAAACTTTGATGCTTGCCACGAACAACATCCTGTCCCCGGCAAACGGGCGGCCTCTCGCCATTCCTAGCCAGGATATGGTTCTTGGGTGTTATTATTTAACGCTGGAAAGAAAATCACGCAAAGGCGAGGGAAGGATCTTTGCTTCTAAAGATGAGGTGTTATTAGCCTTCGAGAATAAAGAGATCGACCTGCAGGCAGCCATTAAAGTAAGATACAAAGGTCCGTTCATGAACTTGTCTATTTATTACGATAGCCAAGCTATCCTCTCATGCCCCATCTCAGACATAGACAATAAACTGGTCGAGACAACACCGGGACGGATACTTTTCAATGCTGTCGTTCCTGAGGGGATTCCGTTTGTAAACGGGATTTTGAAGAAGAAGGGGCTCGAAAATCTTGTCTATTATGTCTACTTGAATCTGGGGCTTCAGCCGACCATAAAAATGCTGGATAAACTGAAAGATCTTGGATTTAATTATGCAACCTACGCTGGCTTTTCATTGGGGATTGACGATTTTATCATCCCGAAAGAAAAGGCAAAATTGATCGAAAAAGCCCAGAAAAATGTCCAAAGAATCGAGGCCCTCTACCGGGAAGGAACGATCTCAGCCGGAGAACGTTTCAATCGGGTCGTGGAAATTTGGGGAGTTGTGACAGACAAGGTTTCCAACGCTATGATTGATACCATGCGTAAGGTCAGTTTTGAGGGGGATGAATTGAATCCCCTGTTTGTGATGGCAGATTCCGGCTCTCGAGGAAACAAACAGCAAATCCGTCAACTTGCCGGAATGAGGGGTCTTATGAGCAAGCCGTCTGGAGAGATCATGGAAACGCCTATCATTTCCAATCTGCGCGAAGGCCTCAACGTGTTGTACTACTTTATCTCTACTCATGGGGCAAGAAAAGGATTGGCGGATACGGCATTAAAGACAGCAAATTCCGGATATCTAACCAGAAAGCTGGTCGACGTTTCCCAAGAAGTCATCGTGGATGAACATGATTGTGGCACACTCAAAGGAGTGAATGTCAGTGCCATCGTTGAAAACGGAGAATTGATCGAACCGTTTATTGACAGGATCGTGGGACGGACATCCTTGGAAAAAGTGCTCCATCCCGATTCCAATAAGGTCATCGTAGATGTGAACGAAGAAATCACGGAAGAAACCGCTCAGAGACTGGAAAATTTGGGAATCGAGAGGGTGAGAATCCGATCTCTTCTGACCTGCGAATGCAAGAAAGGTGTGTGCCAACTATGTTATGGCCGGGACATGTCTGCGGGAAAACTAATCGAACTGGGAGAAGCTGCTGGAATAATAGCAGCGCAGTCCATCGGTGAGCCCGGGACACAGCTGACTATGAGGACTTTTCATATCGGTGGTATTGCCATGCGTGGAGCAGAGCGGTCGAAGCTCGAGGCTAAAACCGACGGCGTTATTAGGTTTGACAATTTGAAATACGTCAAGAATAAGGAAGGGGTAGTCGTTGTCGTGAACCGGAATGCCAATATCGCTGTTCTGGACCACCGGGGCCGGGAAGTGGAACATTACCAGGTTCCTTATGGTGCGAAGGTCCTCGTGCAGAATGGAGGAGAGGTCAAAGCGAGACAGGAGTTCGCAGAATGGGATCCCTTTTCAAGCTTCATTTTGACCGAGGAATCGGGCCAGGTCATATTTCATGATGTTGTTCTTGGATTGACGATGGAGGAAGTCCAAGATGAGTTCACCGGTCTGATCACTCAGGTAGTAATAGATCCCAAGGATGAAAAATTGCAACCTCAGATTGTCATCGTTCATCCCAAAAAGAAGGACAACCGCGGCAAACCTGTGGTGCTCCGGAAATACTTTCTCCCGGCTGGCGCCAACCTTGAAGTTAAAGACTCGGGGAAGGTGGATGCGGGAGATGTCCTTGCGAAGATGCCGAGAGAAGCGGCCCGAACCAAAGACATTACGGGAGGTCTTCCACGAGCAGAAGAGTTGTTCGAGGCCAGAAGGCCCAAGAATCCTGCCGTCATTTCTGAGATTGATGGAACCGTGAAATTCGGAGGACTCGTTCGTGGAAACAGAAAGCTGACCATCCTTGATGAAAAGGGAGGAGAAAAGGAATATTTCATCCCCAAGGGAGCCCATTTGAGCGTTGGCGAAGGAGAACGAGTCAAAGCGGGCACTCCTCTGATGGGCGGTCCTGTCAATCCCCATGATATCCTGAAAGTTCTCGGAGAGAAAGAGCTGGCAGAGTACCTCCTCAGAGAAGTCCAGGAAGTTTACAGGCTCCAAGGAGTCGTTATAAACGATAAGCATATCGAGGCCATCGTCCGGCAAATGCTCCGCTGGATTAAAGTGGAGGAAGACGGAGATACCGAATTCTTAGTGGACGAACAAATTGACAAATTCGTTTTCCAGGAGGAAAATGAAAAAGTCGTTCGCAACGGCGGGAAGCCTGCAAAGGCCAGACCTCTCCTATTGGGAATTACCAAGAGCGCTTTGAGTACCGATAGTTTTATTGCTGCCGCGTCCTTTCAGGAAACGACAAGAGTGTTGACCGAAGCAAGCCTTTATGGAAAAGTGGACTATTTGCGCCGCCTGAAAGAGAACATCATCATGGGAAGACTTATCCCTGCAGGAACTGGTTACAAGTATTACCGGGATGTGGAATTAAAAGAGGAAATCGAGGCGGAAATACGGGAGGAAGTAGACCTCTCTATACCCAGTTAAAAATTGCCCTAAATGCCTCAAATTCCTTGACATAGCAAATCGATTTTGCTATTATCCACACATTCGTCCAGAGGGAGTCTATCCCTGATGTTCGAGTGTTTTTATATTTACCTTATATAAAAGGAGTAGAAGTATTGCCGACAGTCAATCAACTGGTTAGAAAAGGGAGACAAGCGAAGAAGTACAAGAGCAAATCTCCTGCACTGGAAAGATGTCCGCAAAAACGCGGAGTGTGTACCCGTGTTTTTACAACAACTCCCAAGAAACCCAATTCTGCCATGAGAAAAGTGGCTCGAATCAGGCTTACTAATAACATAGAGGTTACAGGTTATATTCCTGGCATAGGCCATAACCTTCAGGAACACTCCATCGTTCTTATCCGAGGAGGAAAGGTTAAAGACCTGCCAGGAGTTCGGTATCACGTCATTCGGGGTTCGTTAGACTGCGAGGGAGTTCAGGACCGGATGAGAGGAAGGTCCAAATATGGAAGCAGAAAACCTAAACAGAAAAAGGTTGTAGATTAGAGGAGATAGATATGCCTAGACGTGGAACGATCAAAAAACGGAAACCTACTCCAGACCATTTCTACAACAGTACGCTCATATCCAGGTTCGTGAATACGGTGATGAAAAAGGGAAAAAGGAGTCTGGCCGAAAAGATCATATATGGGGCAATGGAGCAGGTAAAACAAAAGGGCAAAGAAGATTCTTTGAAGATTTTTGAAAAAGCAGTGGAAAATGTCCGCCCTGTACTCGAGACGAAATCTCGACGGGTAGGAGGTGCGACTTATCAGGTTCCGATCGAAGTTCCTCTTAAAAGATCGACATCTTTAGGTGTCAGGTGGATCCTCCGGTATGCCGGGGAAAGATCTGGGAAGAGCATGACGGATAAGCTGGCAGCAGAGATCTTAGATGCTGTCAACTACCGAGGTGGGGCGATAAAAAAGAGAGAAGATACGCACAAAATGGCAGAAGCCAATAGAGCTTTTGCTCACTATAGATGGTAGTCTTATAATTTTGGCTATATCTGTAATAAAAAATGGAGCGACAAGTTGGCGCGAAATTATTCTATCGAACGAGTCAGAAACATCGGTATCATGGCGCATATCGATGCGGGGAAGACTACCACTACGGAACGCATCCTTTTTTATACAGGCATTACTTACAAAATAGGGGAAGTCGATGAGGGGACTGCCGTTATGGATTGGATGGCGCAGGAGCAAGAGCGTGGAATCACCATAACATCGGCGGCGACCACCTGTTTCTGGAAAAACCACCAAATCAATATCATCGATACGCCTGGACATGTGGACTTCACGGTAGAAGTGGAGCGCTCGCTCAGAGTTCTTGATGGCGCGATCGTGATTCTCTGCGGTGTCGGAGGTGTCGAGGCTCAATCAGAAACCGTTTGGCGACAGGCCGATAGATACCAGGTTCCTCGGATAGTCTATATTAATAAGATGGACAGAATCGGCGTTGATCCTGAAAAAGCGATTCGGGAGATGGAGGAACGACTGTCTGCAAAACCCTTGGTCATCCAGATCCCTCTCGGAAGAGAGGACGGCTTCAGGGGAGTGATCGACCTCGTTGAGATGAAAGAGATCGAGTGGGGCGAAGATTTGCTGGGAACCAAGTTCGAGACGCATGAGATATCCGCAGAATACCGAGAAGAAGCCCATGCAAAGAGAAGCAAAATGCTCGAAATGTTGAGCGATATGGATGATGAGCTTATGGAGAGATATTTGAATGAGACAGAGATTTCTGTGGATGATATCAAAAGAGTCATCCGGAAGGGAACGAGAACCCTTCAATTCGTCCCGGTCCTTTTCGGCGCGTCTTTCAGGAATAAGGGCGTGCATCCCGTATTGGATGCGGTGATGGATTATCTCCCTTCTCCTGCAGATCTCCCTCCAGTTCAAGGCCATCATCCACGCACTTTTGATATCGAAACACGGAAAGTATCGGACGAAGAACCCTTCTCAGCCCTCGTATTTAAAATCATGAATGATCCCTACGCAGGAACCTTGTCATTTTTTCGCGTCTACTCAGGAAAAACAAAGGTGGGCGCATCTGTATACAATGCCACCAAAGAAGAGGAAGAGCGTGTCAGTCGGCTGTTGGAAATGCATTCCAACAAGAGGAAAGAAATCAAAGAAGTTTATGCCGGTGACATCGCCGCCTTGGGAGCGATGAAGAACCTTTCAACCGGGGATACCCTTTGCATCCGGAATCACCCGATCGTATTAGAGCCTCCCAAGTTTCCGGAACCTGTTGTCAATGCCTACATCGAACCCCGATCGCGGACCGAACATGTGAAACTGGGAGAGGTTTTGGGAAAACTCACCCGAGAAGATCCGACATTCAAGGTGAAGCAGGACCCGATGACAGGGCAAACTCTTGTCTATGGTATGGGAGAACTCCATCTGGATATCCTGATGGATCGCATGGAAAGAGAATTCGGCGTTAGGGCGAAATTGGGAAAACCTCAAGTGGCTTACAAAGAAACGATCACAGGATCTGCTGAAGGGGAAGGAAAATACACCCGGCAAACCGGGGGAAGAGGTCAATACGGTCACTGCAAGATTCATATCGACCCGCTAGAAGAAGGCGAAGGTTGTGAATTTTCTGACCAAATCAAGGGAGGAGCCATCCCGGATGAATTTGTTCCCTCTGTTGAAGATGGCATACGCGAGGCGATGGAAGTGGGAATTTTGGCAGGTTTTCCTCTTACCGGTGTGAAGATTACTCTTCTGGATGGATCCTTCCATGAGGTGGATTCCACTCCCATTGCCTTTAAGATCGCGGGTTCCTTGGCATTCAAGGATGCGGCATCGAAGGCCAGCCCGACCCTTCTCGAGCCGATCATGAGTTTGGTCGTCCTTTCTCCGGATGAGTACCTTGGAGATATCGTGAGCGACATCCGTGCAAGAAGAGGCAAGATAGAGGAAATGGACATGAGAGGCGGTTCGCGTGTCCTCAAGGCAACCGTTCCTCTCGCCAAGATGTTCGGGTATGCCACGACCCTGCGGACCCTAACCCAGGGAAGAGGGGTATTTTCGATGGAATATTTCCAGTATGAACCCACACCTCCAGCTGTGATGGAGAAGATCATAGCACGTATCGAAGGAAGAATTCCTGCCACTAGGTAGGTTGATATCGATAGGAATTTGAATATGCATAAAGATATCACAAATGAAAGGCTTCAAAAGGAAGGACGTATAATTATATTGTATAAAACCAAAGCAAATAGGAGGTAAGGAAAATGGCGAAGGCAAAGTTTGAGAGGACGAAGCCACATTTGAACATAGGGACAGTGGGGCACGTGGATCACGGGAAGACGACGTTGACGAGTGCGATAACTAAGGTATTGAACAAGAAGACAGGGTTGGTGGAGTATATAGCATTTGACAAGATAGACAATGCGCCGGAGGAGAAGGAGAGGGGGTTGACGATCCAGATAGCGCACATCGAGTACGAGACGGACAATCGGCATTATGCGCACATAGACTGCCCTGGGCATGCTGACTACATAAAGAACATGATAACAGGTGCAGCGCAGATGGACGGGGCGATATTGGTGGTGGCGGCCGATGATGGGCCGATGCCGCAGACACGGGAGCACATCCTGTTAGCGCGACAGGTGAATGTGCCGGCGGTCGTGGTGTTTATGAACAAGGTGGATTTGGTGGATGATCCTGAGATATTGGATTTGGTTGAGCTAGAGGTACGGGAGTTGTTGACGAAGTACGAGTTTCCTGGGGATGACATACCGATAGTGAGGGGAAGTGCGTTGAAGTCGATGGAGTCGGATGGTGATCCTGAGGCTGAGGTGAACAAGCCGATACTGGAGCTGATGGAAGCGGTGGACAATTACATTCCGCAGCCTGTGAGGTTGATGGATAAGCCGTTTTTAATGCCGATAGAGGACATATTTACGATTAGCGGTCGAGGGACAGTGGTGACGGGACGAGTGGAGAGAGGGAAGGTGAAGGTAGGAGCGGATATAGAGATCGTGGGATTTGGAGATACGCGGAAGCGGGTAGTGACCGGAGTTGAGATGTTTCGCAAGATCTTGGACGAGGGGATAGCCGGAGACAATGTGGGAGTTTTGTTGAGAGGGACGGATAAGGATGACGTAGAGAGAGGGATGGTGTTATCGCATCCTGGGTCGATAAAACCGCATACGAAGTGCAAGGCATCGATATACGCCTTGAAGAAGGAGGAAGGCGGGAGGCACACGCCGTTTTTTGCTGGGTACAGGCCACAGTTTTATTTTTCGACGACGGATGTGACGGGGACGGTGAA
>DAOWCB010000238.1 GCA_030633795.1 Candidatus Aminicenantota bacterium
ATTTAAAGCAAAGCTTAAAAACAGAAACAATGCAATAAACAAAGTTCTCTTTTTCATAAGTTATTCTCCTTTTCAAAAAATTGCTTTATCGTTTGAATCGTTGAATATAAAAAGTATAACAATTATTATCCGAACGCAATATTTTGAAGATCCAAACCTTAAAAATGCCGTATTTATAACGGGAGGTTATTCGTAGCGGAGGCTGTCGACTGGATTCGAGACTGCCGCCCGAACGGCCTGATAGCTCACCGTCATCAGTGCAAACAGGACAACCAAAGCGGCAGAGAACACAAATGTCCAGACATGGATGTGAACACGGAAGGCAAAATTTTCCAGCCATTTGATCATCGCAAAATAAGCGGCAGGCCAGGCAATGATATTGGCGATGATCACCCACATGATGAATTCTTTGGACATCATCGCCGTGATGCTCGGGATCGATGCGCCCAGGACCTTGCGTATGCCGATCTCCTTCACACGGATTTCCGCAGCATAGACTGTGAGCCCAAAAAGGCCCAGACAGGCGACAAGCAGGGCAATTATCGAAAAAACCTGGAAGAGACCGTAGCTGCGGTTTTCGATTTCATAATTCCGGTTGAAATACTCATCCACAAACACATAATTGAACAGGTGATCTGGAGCGACCTCGTCGTACTTTTGGCGTAAAAATTCCAGGACTTCTCCAAAACGGCCGCTCTCGACCTTGACAAACATATAACCTGTCCAGGTTGGGCGGTATTCCAGGACCAGAGGTTCGATCTTATTATGGAGGGAGGCAAAATGAAAATCTTTGATCACTCCTACGATAGGAAAAGTTCCGTCGTGTATGTCCGACCGGCATTCCACTCCTAGGGGTCGATTCAAGTTAAGGACCTCTGCGACAGATTCGGCTATGATGTAAGCCCCTTTCTGATCGGATGCCTTGTCAAAATTCCGGCCGCTAACGATCTCCAGGCCAGCCGCCTCTATAAAATCCTCGTCGACCCGCATGAACCTCAGCATTGGGAGGGAGTTTTTATCTACCACACTGACAGGGGTCAAACGTTCGTTGCTGAAAGAACTTCCGGGGAGGTTGGACGAGAGAGCGACATGACTCACTGCCGAATGGCGAAGAATTTCTGTTTTAAGGGCATCGGTATTGCTGAGAACGTCTCGCCTGAATTCTCCATAAAGACGCAGAGCAACGAGCTTGTCCTTGTCGAATCCGAGATCCTGGTTGTGGAAAAAAACCAACTGCCGATAAATGGTGATCGTGCTGAATATCATAAATATAGAGATGACAAACTGGAAAATGACCAATCCTTTGCGGAGGCGGGTTGCGGATGAACGGGGATCTTTGATCGTTTTGAGCGTGTTGACAGGCTGGAATCCCGAGGCAAAAAAAGCAGGATAAACACCTGCCAGAAGACTGAGAATGCCCATCAAAAGAAGGAAAAAAAGGATGTTTTGAGCTTGAGCTATCTCTCCGAAGGTGATGTCTTTTCCGGCCATCTGATTGTAGAACGGCAGGAGAAGGTAGAGCAGGATCAAAGTGAAACCTGCGGATAAAGCGGTGATCAATAATGATTCGCCCAGATACTGTTTGATGACCTGTCCCCTCCGTGCGCCTACGACCTTTCGGATGCCGATTTCTTTCATCCTTTTGAAAGACTGTGCTGTGGACAAATTGACAAAATTGACGGCCGCGATCAGCAACAGCAAAAGAGCCGTCCCCGAAAAAATGTACACATAAGCGATATCTGAATTGGCTCCGATCTCTCCCTCGAGTTTGGAATGGAGATGGATTTTGCGGATAGGCTGGAGCAGAATTTCTTCCTGGCGTCCGGGGTAGTCCGAGTGGAAGGATTTCATGAATGTGGGAGCTTTGGCATCGAAGTTTTCTGCAGTCTGACCAGGCTGTAGCAGCACATAGGTGAACATGGCCTTCCAGGTGCGGTGGTTGAGCAGTTCTGCGTTTGCTATACCAATAATGGACGCAAAGGAGGGCATAGAAATCATGTAATCAATCCTCAGGTGGGTGTTTCTAGGCATGTCTTGGATAACTCCTGTTATCTGAAAGGATAGCTTGCGATTCTCGTTCAAGAGAGTTTTTCCGATCGGGTCTTCATTGGCAAAGTATTTTTTGGCGAGAGATTTAGTCAGAACAACAGTATTAGGCTCTTCCAATGCAGTTTGAGGATCGCCGCTCAGGAATTCCAGATCGAACATGGCAAAAATCGAGGAATCGGCAATGAAACCCCCTTTTTCTTCAAAACGTTTGGTTGTTCCCTGAGAAGACTGATAGCTGAGTATTTCTCTTCCGAGATCGCGGATGCGCGCGGTTTTTTCAACTTCCGGGAATGTCTCCTCCAGAATCGGGCCGAGGGCCGGCGCTGAAGCCCCCCAGTTTCGGAATGTCGACCCGTACTTGGAATTGGTTTGTATGCGGTACAGGTGATCTGCTTTTGGAAAATTTGTCTCGTAGCTTAGTTCATCCTTCACGTGAAGGAAGATCAGGAAACTGCAGGTCAGGCTCACCGCCAAGCCGACGATGTTCAAGAAACTGTACAATTTTTGTCTTTTGATGATCCGCAAAGCGATCTTAAAATAGTTTTTTATCATAATGCCTCTCCAATAAATGGTATCCCTTATAAATCCAGGCAGGGACTTGAAAAACATGAACCAAAACCACAATATGGCCCTGTTCCTGCCCTGCGTTTCGCTTCTGTACCGGTAGGACTCTTCGAAATCCCCGACGATCTGATGATAATCTTCCTCATCCAGGAGTAGCCACAACAAGGCTTTGCCCAGGCTTGGGATCGTGTCTGCGCGTGAATCCATGAATAGGCCTCAATCAAAAGCTATTTCGCAATCTTCTGTCCAGATAGATTTGTATATTTTCCGTATGGTCCTGAGGGCTTCTTCCCCCTGGGATGTTAGGGCGTACAGGTATTTGCTCCGCCCCCCTCGTTCGGCACAGGGTTTGCTGCTCTTTTTTTCCACAAAATCTCTGTGGAGGAGCTTTTTCAGCGGTTTGTAGATTGCTCCGAATGACCACTCATGTCCTGTGTTCTGGGAAACCTGTTCGCGTATGGTCACCCCGTAGGCGTTGTTTTTTAACTTCCATATGGCCAGGAGAACGATTTCTTCGGATCTCGATAATAGAATCATTTGTCACACTCCCGTCATTTGTCTGAAAAATGGATACATATCTATAGACGTATGAAATCGAAAAAGGTTTACGACTCGATAAAAGAAAGTCTAGACAAAAGTTCTCTAGAAGCCTAACTTCTGATAGAATCTTAACCGAACACAAAAAATTGAGAAAGTTGAAACGACGCACTTTTTTAAAATCCATGGGGGTGGGGACCGCCTCGCTCTACCTATCTGGAATGGCTCAAGAGAGAATTTCCAATGTGAAGAAACCCAACATCATCCTGATCATGGCCGATGATTTCGGGTACGAGTGCCTTAGCTGCAACGGGAGCACATCTTACGAAACCCCGGCCCTGGATGATTTGGCACAGACGGGAGTTCGTTTCCAGCACTGTTACGCTACGCCACTCTGCACTCCGTCG
>DAOWCB010000353.1 GCA_030633795.1 Candidatus Aminicenantota bacterium
ATATCAGGATGTTGATATCAGCGCGGTAAGCAAAGTTTTTCAGCCATCTGCTCATGATATAGTAAGCCACGGGCCAAGCGATAACATTCGCCAGCAATACCCATTTGGTGAACTGCTTGGAAAGCATGAAAACGATTCCTGTGACAGAAGCCCCAAGGACTTTCCGGATGCCGATTTCTTTGGTCCGGCTTTCAGCTGTGAATGATGCTAATCCTAGCAGCCCCAAACAGGCAATGAAAAGCCCTAGAACAGTAAAAATGCCGAAAATTCTTCCGACTTGCTCATCCGAGCGATACTGTTGTTCAAAATCAGTATCCAAGAAGAAGCTCTCATAGGGATTTCCCGAAAACATCGTTTTCCACTGAGATTCAACAAAAGCGAGGGTTTCTTTTAAGTTAGATATTTCTATGGATAAGGTGATATACCTGAATATATCTGGCTGAAACTCCATAACCAAAGGTTCAACCTCGCTCTGAAGGCCGCGATAATGGAAATTTTTAGCCACTCCGATAATCGGATTTATCCTCCCACCAAATCCTGTTTGAAGACGCTTTCCGAGCGCATCCTCAGGGTTTCTCCACCCGAAAGCTTTGACGGCCGCCTTATTGATCAGGAAAGCTCCTCTTATATCTGTGCTCATCTCCTTTTGAAAAGCCCTTCCAGCCACCATTTCGATTCCATAATTGGGGACAAAATCATGATCAAAAAACATGTGAAACATGTCCTGACTTCTTTCATCGTCCTCTCCGACAATGCGGATACTGAAGCTTGATAATGGCCTGCCCGGCACGCTAGAGGAGACTGCGGCGCTAGTAATAGAGGGATGTCTGGAAAAATGGTCTTTCACCGATTCGTAATTCTCTGTGATAGAAATTCCCCCTCGTAAGGGTAAAATTAGCTGTTGCTCTTTTTCGAATCCTAAATGCTGATTTTTCATAAAGTGGAACTGTTTGTACATGATCATAGTCCCAAATATTAAAACAATCGATATGGCAAACTGAACGACAACAAGAATTGTCCTCATGGTAAAACCACGAGATCCACTCCTTAGGATTCCTTTTAGTGTAGAAACAGGTCTAAAAGCTGACAACACAAAGGCGGGATAAACTCCTGCTGCCAATCCCACAAGAATCGATCCCGCAATCAGGGGGATTAAAACCCACGGTGTCAGAAGTTGGCTGAAACTCAAGGTGATTCCAGTCATGCGGGTAACAAGAGGAATCGTAAGCTTTACAATCAGCATGGCTAGGCCAAGAGACAAGAGAGATACCATAAGAGATTCGCCCAAAAATTGGCTTACAAGCTGCAATCTTTGTGCGCCGACAACCTTGCGCAAACCCACTTCTTTGGCCCTGTTGGACGATCGTGCGGTGGCCAAATTCATAAAATTTAGACAGGCAATCAGGAGTATAAAAAGACCTACAAAAGAAAAGATGTAAACGTAGATGGGATTTCCTGGAGGCTCGACATCGTACCGAATCGGAGAGTGGAGATGGATCCCTGAAAGGGATTGCAGAAAATAATTATAAGAGATTCCCCGGGGAGCCAATCTTTCCTCCACATATTTGTCAGCTAAATGGGCGACCTGCTGGAAAAATTCCTCCATGTTTACATTCGGCCTAACCTTTAAATATGTATAAAACATCGTCGAATACCAATTGGTCATCTCACTCAAGTCAGCAAGCGTTTCCATTGAAGCAATCAAGTCATATTTCATATGGGTGTTTTCTGGAGAGTTGACTGCGACTCCCGTGATTTCAAAATCCTGCTGATTGATGTTCAGGATTTTGCCCAGGGGATTATCTTTTCCAAAATACGTCTGTGCGATTCTCTCGGAAATAACCAGAGTTTGAGGCCGTGTCAATGCTTCTTGAGGATTCCCAAGAATTAACGGAATAGTCAAAACATCGAACAATTCCTGGTCTGCATACATAAAACGATCTTCATAGAAGAGTGTTTCCTCTCTTTTAACCAGCCTGGGACTTGTTGTCAAAGCCCGAGCTGCATATTCGACCTGGGGAAATTCGGCCTTTAGAGTCAGAGCGACCATTGGCGATATCGGGGCAAAGATCCTGTTTGAAGTTTGAGTTTGGATGTCTTGTGCAATCCGGAAAACTCTATCCCCATCTTTGTGGTATTTGTCATAACTCAATTCGTGACGGACATAGATGAGAATCAACAGGCAGACGGCCATGCCGATGGCAAATCCGGCGATATTGATAAAAGAATATCCCTTGTGGCGCTGAAAATTTCTCAAGGCGATTTTAAGATAATTTTTAAACATAACGGTCCTCCAGTATATTTTATCCATAACAATTCCTGGGATTGACTCCAAAATCCGGAGCCAGTACCAGATTTTTGCACGGCGTTTTGATTCGCAGAAGACTTTATGTCGATAGATTTCATCTATGTCACCGGAAAACTCAGAAAAATCTTCCCCTCTGAGAAACAGTTTGAGAATAAGGGTAGGGATAAGAGGGGAAGTCTTCTTGATTTTAGCCATTTATTTTGCTTTTTTTTCGAAACTGAGGTCTTGGATTCCCTGCC
>DAOWCB010000108.1 GCA_030633795.1 Candidatus Aminicenantota bacterium
CACTTACAAAGGTAAACCTGTAAAGGTTCAGCAAGTGGGCAGGGACCTAGGTGTGCGGTATGTGTTGGAAGGAAGTGTACGAAAGCAAGGCAATGACCTCCGGATCACAGCCCAGTTGATCGATGCGGCAAACGATGTGCATCTCTGGGCAGAGAAATACAGAGGGACAATGGATGATGTCTTCGACATCCAAGAAAAAGTCTCCAGGTCTATTGCGGATGCCCTGAAAGTGAAGCTTTCTCCAGAAGAGCAGGAAAAAATTGCTGAACGGCCGATCGAAAATGTCAGAGCTTTCGAATGTTATTTGCAGGCCCGGCAGGAAATCTGGCGTTTCACAGAAGATGGGCTGGAGCGGGCTTTGCAGCTTATAGAAAACGGACTGAAAATAGTTGGCGATAATGCCCTTCTGTATGCCGCCATGGGAATGGCCTATTGGCTGTATGTCAATGCAGGGATCAAACCCGGTGAGCAGTACATACAAAAGACAGAAGAATGCGTCAATAAAATCTTTGCATTGGACCCAGATTCTTCGCATGGGTACTTCTTAAAAGGGGCCATCCAAGTGCATAAAGGAAATATGCAAGAAGCCGTGGGAGATTTCAAACGAGCACTTTCCTTCGATTCAAATAATGCTGACGCAATGCTTCAACTTGCCCGTGTTTATGCCAGCTGTGGACAAATATCCGCCGCCACACTACTGGTGAAAAAGTTGTTGGAGATAGATCCACTCAACACAATCATCTACAGCCTGCCTGGATATTTGGAAATTTTGGATGGAAATTTTGAAAATGCTCCGGAATCCTATCAGAAGATGTCCTTGATGGACCCGCATAATCCGGTGTCGTTATTGTTTTACGCTTGGTCTTTGACTTTTGCGGATCGGATGGAGGAGGCATATGCCCTGATCGATCAGCTTTCAAAAAATGCGCCCGGGACTGTCTATGCATCCTTGGGACTGTTCACCAAGTATGCCTTGCAAGGAAAAAAGAAAGAGGCTCTAAAGGCTGTCACTGCCAAGCTTAAAATTGCCGCAAAAGGAGTGGAGTATCTTTCGAGAGACATGGCCCACGGTTACGCTTTGATTGACGAGAAAAAAGATGCTCTGGATTGGCTGGAATATGCGGTAAATCGAGGATTCATTGCCTATCCGTTCCTGAATGATTTTGATCCTTTCCTCGAAAATATCCGTGGGGAAGAACGATTTAAAAAGCTGATGGAGCGAGTCAAATACGAGTGGGAAACTTTTGAAGTCTAAAACACAGTTGCATTTTCTCTGAGTTTTCAATATATAATAGGGTCTAAAAAATATTGGAGGACGAAAAGGATATGGCTGTGAAAAAAGGAACAAAAACTCAAGATGCAGAAGCTAGAGAAATTCGCCAAGAGATAAAAATGACAGCTGACGAGCGGCAAAAAATGGCTAAAAAAATCAAGCATGAATATTACGGGAAAAATCTCCCTGATGTCCGCGATTATTAGAAAGGAAATAATATGAAAGCGTCTTATTTTTCTACTGATGTTCAGGAATTTATCCGGGCGCTCTCCAATCATGATGTGTCTTACATTATTGTGGGTGGAGAGGCCGTTATTTATCATGGACATGCCCGACTCACCAACGGCATCGATTTTTTCTACGAACCTACCTCTGAGAATGCCGAAAAATTGTGGGATGCACTTGATGAATACTGGGCAGGCAATATGCCCGGTCTAAAATCGGCCGAAGGGCTTCTTATCATCGGAGCTACGGTCCAGTACGGTGTTCCCCCTAATCAAATCGTCCTATACAACTCTTTGACCAACATGTACTTTGACGAGGCTTGGGATGCGAAGGTGGATGAGAGTATCAGGATCAGAGGGAAAAAATATCCGATCTATTTTGTTGGTTTGGAAGACCTGATAAAAAACAAAACCGCTCTCAAGCGTGACATCGATAAGGAAGATTTGAAATTCCTCAACGCTCTCATCAAAAAATAGTTTTTCCAAATAAGCTTATCCTGTGATTCCAACATGTGCATTTTGTTGCAGTGTCCTGTGTTATAATTTAATCAGGAAATCACAGGCCGATGAAAAATCGTCAAGGGCTTTTTTATTTTTTTTGTAGGCCGGCTATTCTTTTTCTTCTTATAATTATTCTTTATCTACCTGCAATTTCTCAGAGTCAGCCTGTTCGTGTTGTGCATCTCAAGGTTGTTGCGGACGAGGAATTCAGAAAGGATGGGGATTGGCGCTTGGAAATCAGCCGGCGTGTCGCGAATGCCTCCCGTGTATTTGAGCAGAACTTCGGCATAAGATTTGAGATCGGGATCGTTGAGTCCTGGAGTTCTGACAATTCCCAAAACTCCGTCGTCGATCTTTTGAACAACTTGAGAAAAAGAATTCCTATTAATGAGTATGACGCTGTTCTGGGATTCACCGATCAGCCCCGCATAGAATACGGACTAGGAGGTGTGGCCTCCTATCTGAAAGGCTATGTTTTGGTGAGAAGAATGAAGTCTCCCATGATCATGGGAAGGATGATCATTCACGAGATGGGTCATCTGTTCGGTGCGATTGACTTAGATCAATCGGGTTCGGTCATGAGCCGAAAAAATCCAGGTCCCGCATTCGATGAGTTTTCCAAAAAGATCATTCGGTTGAATAAGGAAAGGAATTTCAATATTTATCAATTCCCCCTGTCCGCTGATAAACTGGATGAGGCCATCGACATCTATAATTCGCGGAAAGGGCAGATTCGGGGAGAAGTGGAGATTTATATACTGTTAGCGTCGATCTACATGGAAAAGAAAGACTATGACGCTATGATGGCGGAGTGCCTCCAGGCTTTGAAGATAAATCCTATTCTGCCCGATGCCTATCATCATTTGGGGATCGCCTACAGAAGGAAAGGGCAGCTAGACAAAGCCATCGAACAATACAAAAAAATGCTCCAGATCCAGCCAAATCTTCCTGAGATCCATTACAACATTGGGATAGCGTACATGAAAAAGGAGGAATATGACGAGGCCATCCTGGAATATCAAAAAGCGATCGAACTTAATCCATTTTATGCCAAGGCCTATTCCAATCTCGGATACGTCTATCTCCAGCTGGGATTGATTGAGAAAGCGATAGCCGAATGTGAAAAGGCGCTGGAAATGCACCCCCAACTGGCAGAGGCTTTTTCGACCAAGGGATCGGCGCTCATACTGAAGGGACAATATACTGAGGCAGAAGCGTACTCCAGAACGGCACTGGGGATCGATCCCGAGCTGCCCGGTGCCCATAACAATCTGGGGACCGTTTACATGAATAAAAACATGGTGGGCCAGGCGATCATTGAATTTGAAAAGTCACTGGAGTTGAATCCCCAGTACACCCAAGCTCATTACAACCTTGGGAGAGTATATTTATTGAAAGGGCAGGTTGATGAGGCGATCGACAAATTCAGAGAAGCAATTCGGCTCCGGCCTCATTATTTGAAAGCGCATTCCAATCTTGCTTCAGCCTATCTGAAAAAAGGCATGCTGGCAGAAGCTATCGAGGAGTGTGAGTCGGTGTTGGCCATTGATCCGGAGTATGCGGTGGCCCATGCCAACTTAGCTTATATCCATTTAATGGAAGGGAGGACGGATCAAGCCAAAGAAGAGGCAAAAAAAACGATCTCTTTGGATGCCGGACTGTCTCAGCCCCACAATATTCTGGGTCTGGTGCTGGAGAAGGAAGAAAGGTTCGATGAGGCTTTGGAGGAATACCAGGCGGCAATCAAACTGAAGCCAGAACATTTAGAAGCTCATCTGAATATCGGAAATCTGTACATGAAAAAAGAGGTGTTTCCCAAGGCACTCGTCCACTACAAAAAGGTGATCACTATCGATCCCGACTATGGCCAAGCCCATAACAATCTGGCTGTGATCTACTACCGCCAGGAGAACTATCAGAAAGCCTGGGAACATGTCCAGAGGGCTGAAGCCGCTGGTCTCCAAGTTCACCCCGACTTTAAACAAGAATTGAAAAAGAAGATTAAATAAGGGGACGGTTCTCTTTTTTAAATTTTACATTTTTTTGACATTCCATGGCTTGGATTCTATATAATCTAATCAAACTGGGCATATTCAATCGCCTAGAGCTGTTATGAAAATATTCACGCAAGGGATATTGGCTCGGAGGAAAATTATTCTTCTTTTTCTCTTAGCCATTTTGCTTCCTTCTCTGGTTGTCGGGTATTTGAGTTTCAAGACATTTTCCGAAAAACAAAAAGCTGTCCAAAACTTTTTGGAATCGAATCTCTGGATTTCTGGGGAATCCGCCCTTCAAACCATCGAGGATGAACTCCTTCATTTTGAAGAATTGGCGCTGAAAAAAGAAAATTTCGTCAGATTGCTTCAATCTGAAACTCCAAAAGAGAGTCTCTCTGAATTTATTGCAGCATCCGAAGGAATGGGAGGTAAACTGTTTTTATTGAACGAAAATTTTAAAATAATCCTTCCTCAAACTGCACGCATAGATACTTCCAATTTGGAATGGGTAAGAGATTTAACCGATAATCAATTTTCACAGATTCTTCAAACAGCCGAAACGCTTGAATTTGCTCAAAGGGATTATTCCCGAGCCCTTGAGGGATACAGCCGGTGTTTGTCGGTTGCCACTTCAGATCATCAAAAAGCAATCGCTCTAGAGGCAATGGGACGGTGCTTTTTGGCTTTAAAAAGCTACGATGAAGCTTATAAAACTTACACGGAACTCTCGATAGAATACGGCAAATTTCTGAACAAGGCCGGACATCCTTATGGAATAACGGCAAATTTGCAATTGTTCGAGATCGAGAAGTATCTAAATAACAAATATAAAAATCTTGGTGTATTACTCCGATTGTTTGAAAACCTGCAAAATGGCGAATATCTCATCACTCTTTCTGCCTATGAATTTTTTATAAACGAGATCCAGATGGTCCTCGATACGGAATTAGAGAAAGGCGAATTCCAAGAAATGCTGGAATCTTTTAAAAACCTTAGGTCCAAAGGTTCTTCTTATCTAGAGACCTTGCTCTTTGCAAATTTTCTAAAGAGAGAAGTAATTCCAAAAATGACTGAGAGACGATCCCTGAACCGTCTCCAAGAAGACACTCCGATAGGTCGTTTTCTCACGTCTGAAAACGAGAATTATTGTCTCGTTTCTTTCAGCATCTTTCCCGATTTTCAGGACAAAAAGACTTTTTTTGGCGGCATATGCTGGGATCTCGACTCCTTTAAAACAGAAGTCTTCCCAATGGGATTGAGAGAAGTGGAGAAAAACACCAAACTTCAACTTCGGATAATCGATGATAAAGGACAGAATGTTTTGACAGGAAAAGATGAGTCGGCCTCTGAGGAAGCTCTCTCCCTTTCTTTTCGCCAATTTCCACTTCCGTGGAGTCTTGTGGTCACACAGCCAGCCTTGGATGATGTGCTGCGTGCCACACGCAGGGATAATTTACTTTATGGAATTCTTTTGGTTTTTGTGGTGGTATTGATGCTTTTTGGCGCTATTCTTATTGCCCGGGACATCTCCCGCGAAACAGAAACTACACGTCTCAAAACGGATTTCGTGCACCATGTCTCCCATGAATTGAAAACCCCACTCACCTTGATTCGTTTATATGGCGAGACTCTCCAACGCAAGAAAAATCTTTCGGG
>DAOWCB010000352.1 GCA_030633795.1 Candidatus Aminicenantota bacterium
AAAAGCAAAATCTTTTTCACTGAATCCCTTTTTCTTCATCAAGGCAATGGCGAGGGCATCTCCAAGAGCAAGTGCAGCCGTGGAACTTGCTGTTGGAACCAATCCGCTGGGCTCAGCCTCTTTTTCGACCTTAGCTTCGAGCACGATGTCGCTGTATTTCGCAATTTTTGAGTTTTTATTTCCGGTAATTCCGATGAGCTTCACCCCGATCCTTTTAACGAAGTCCAGGAGGTCAACGATCTCTCTGGTATCGCCGCTGTAAGAGATGGCAACAAGGATATCCTCGTTGATGATCATGCCCAAGTCTCCATGTCCTGCTTCTGCAGGATGGATAAATAAGGCAGGGGTGCCGCAACTGGCAAGAGTGGCGGCAATTTTCCGGCCCACAAGGCCAGATTTTCCCATCCCAGTCACGATAACCCGGGACTTAGCCTTGTAAATGAGGTTGACGGCAGTGGCGAAATTTTCATCAAGGTTTGAGGCAAGCTTTCGCACGGCGCTGGCTTCTATTTCCAGAACGTCTTTTCCGGTTTGAATAATATCTTTTTTTTTCATGTTTTGAATCCA
Organism: Candidatus Aminicenantota bacterium; assembly: GCA_030633795.1. Classification (GTDB taxonomy): domain Bacteria; phylum Acidobacteriota; class Aminicenantia; order Aminicenantales; family Aminicenantaceae. The sequence continues at coordinate 568 of DAOWCB010000352.1, forward strand.
ATGCTATTGATAGTAAAGGCTTCCTCGACAGCAGATCTAAGTTTGATCATCTGTGAGAGAAAGCCTCTTAATTCTTTTAATATCAATGAGTTCTGTTTATCTGAAAGGGCTTGAGATGGATTGTCATGGATCTCTACGAAGATCCCATCTGCTCCTACACTGATACCGGCTTTAGCTACAAAAGGGATGAAATCAGCATCCCCGCCTGAGTATGTTCCTTCTCCTCCAGGTTTTTGAACGCTGTGGGAGGCATCGATGACAACCGGGAATCCCAATTTTTTCATTATAGGAATGGAGCGAATATCAAAAACAAGATTGTTGTATCCGAACGATGCCCCTCTTTCTGTTAAGATTATATTTTCGTTTCCGCTGCTGATAATTTTATCGACAACATTACTCATCTCTCCTGGAGACAGGAACGGACCTTTTTTGATGTTGATAACTCTTTGTGTTTTGGCGGCTGCGACCAAAAGGTCTGTTTGCCTGCAGAGGAAGGCGGGGATTTGAATGACATCCAAGATTTCAGCAGCCTTGTCGATCTGTTCGATGCTGTGAACATCGGATAGGACGGGAATTTCGTATTCATCCCTTATCAGGGAAAGGATCTCCAGCCCTTCTGAGAGACCAGGGCCTCTAAAAGATTCAAGAGAGGAGCGGTTAGCTTTGTCATATGAAGATTTGAATATAAAGGGCACTTGGAGGCTTTCACAAACATCTTTGATCTCTTTTGCCATAAAAAATGCGTGGGCTTTATTTTCGATGACGCAGGGACCTCCGATCAAGAAGAGAGGATTGGAACCCCCTAGTTGGATTTTTTTATTGATGACGATTTTTCTTGAGACGGTAGGCATAACTGGCTCCGATAAAGTCTTTAAAAAGAGGATGAGGCTTCAATGGTTTGGATTTAAACTCAGGATGGAACTGGCAGCCCAAAAACCAGGGATGATCTTTGATCTCGATAATTTCAACGAGCTGATGTTCCGGGTTTCTTCCTGAGATGATCAGTCCGGCCTTTTGCAAAATGGTCTCATATTCGGGATTGAATTCAAACCTATGACGATGGCGTTCGAAGATCTTTAGCCTTCCGTAGGCTTTGGAGGCCAGAGTTTCCTTTGTGATGCGGCATAAATATTGACCTAACCGCATCGTCCCTCCAAGATCTCGGACACCTTTTAATTCTCTCCATTTGAAGAAAATATTATGGGGAGTGTTAGAGTCGAATTCTGTGCTGTTTGCGTCTTTCAGAGATGAGATGTTTCTGGCAAACTCGATGCTTGCACACTGCATTCCAAGACATATCCCGAAAAAGGGCACTTTTTTTTCCCGAGCAAAGGTAACAGCGCGGATTTTTCCTTCGATCCCCCTGATCCCAAATCCGCCAGGGACTAAAATGCCATCGGCCTTTTTCAGCAATGTTCCTGACTTTTTATTTTCCAGTTCTTCCGCTTTCAGCCACGAAATGTTGACTTTAAGATGATGAGCTGTGCCTGCATGGTACAGGGCTTGGTTGAGGCTTATATAAGAATCTTGGAGTCCATAATACTTGCCGATCAAGGCAATGTTTACCTCATCAGTAGGATTTTTCATCTTGTCAACCATTGTTTTCCACTGAGCGATCCTTCTTCTTTTTTGAGGCAGATTTAGGAGCTTAAGGACAATTCTGTCCAGTTCTTGTTGGGCAAGAACGAGAGGGACTTCATAGATTATATCCACATCCTTTGCTGTAATGACTGCCTCGAGGGGAACATTTGTAAAAAGGGAGATCTTCGCTTTAATATTGTCATCAAGATCCCGGTCGGTCCGGCAGAGGATAATATCAGGTTGGATACCTATTCCTCTTAATTCGCGCACGCTGTGCTGAGTGGGTTTTGTTTTAAGCTCTCCAGAAGTTTTGATAAAAGGAACTAAAGTCAGATGGATGAATAATGTGTTCTCAGCTCCAAGGCTGAGCCTCATCTGTCGAATGGCTTCGAGAAAAGGAAGTCCTTCG
>DAOWCB010000062.1 GCA_030633795.1 Candidatus Aminicenantota bacterium
AAATCGACAACCAGGCTATCAAAGTTTGCGCGGGCGGCGATGTCAGAGGCAGCAACGATTTCAAAGGCAGACGGCTCATCGGGAATGACGATACAGAGTGCTATCCTGTCCGCCAAACCATCTTTGTCCTGGTCTAGGATTCCTTTGCCCAAGTAAAACACGTCAGACAGGCTTTTGATTTCGGCTCCCGCACAGTTTAAGGCGAACCATATAATCATCAGAATAAATACACTCTTTTTCATCGTTGCACCTCTTACCATGTTGATAGCACATCCAGCATGTTTCTACAAATCTTTGGCCGTTTATGAAAGTAATGACCGCCTGAGGAAGCATCTCAATACATCCTCGCCGACAATTTGGGGACATCCCTAAATTGTTTCCCTCGAAGAACCACCTTTAAAGAAGGCTTGGTTAGGTTGGGTCGGGATCTTCAATGGTCGCTTCAACCATCCCCAAAAGCCCCATTTATCACGGAAATAGGGATGCTTCCACACAGAAACGTAATGCTTCGGGAAAAGGATAGCTTCTGAGGTATCCAGACTAGATTATGCGTATTCCTGCATATCCGACAACTTTCAAAAAGTCTCCGGATACATCTCCTGATGTCTGATACTTTATGAGTTCCGCTTTTTTCGCTTTGAGTTCGTTTGACGCGATGATCGTAGTGGTAGTAGACTGAAAACCACACATGCTTATGTTTTCTCTTTTGACGACATCATAAAGCCCGCGGGCATCCAAATCGAGGATTTTTTCGATGGCAAGAAAATCCTTTTCTTTAGCTTCTTCCTGGCTCACCTGATGACTCATATCCGTGCTGGCAACGATCAGCACATCTTGACCGTACTCTCGAATGGCTCTGGCTATAGCTTCTCCCAGTTTCACAAGTTCATCATACGAAGCAAAATAAGCGATAACGATCGGAACAAACGAAAAATTTCCTTTCAAATACTGGATAAACGGCACCTGCACTTCCAATGAGTGTTCCTGGGAATGATTTTTGGCACTTTCCTTCAGCTCGCCTGATTGTTTCATGATCAGGTCGGCCAATGTGGTGTTTATTTCAACATCGCCAAGAGGCGTTTCCCAAACACCTTGCTTCATTATGAAACTGTCTTTTGTTAAGCCCTGGTGATTGGGACCCAGGATTATATAACTTTCTGGTAATATAACAGAAGAGAACACACTTCCTGCGACTTTTCCCGAATAGACATAACCTGCATGCGGAGATATCACGCTGATGGCTTTTTCTTTATCCGCTTGAGGATCCAACATTCCCTTGATCATATCTCTGAGAGCACCAGAATCATTAGGATAAAAATAGCCGGCTACACTCGGTTTACGTTTCAATCTAGCTCTCTTAGCCCTCGATCCACTCTTTTTTTTCAGTGAACGCAATGCCCATCCCCTTGAGTTCTTCGAGGATCGGGACATAGATCTCAGGTATGACAGGAATATGAACGCCCAGTTCCTGTATCTTGCCTTCGAGGATCAGTTTCGTCCCGATGGCTGGGGGCAAGCCGACGGTCCGCGCCATCGAAGAGTCTCCGCCTGGAATCCCATAGTCCACAAGGGTAGAGGTGATCTTTTCTTTTTTTCCGTCCGGATAAGAGGCCACAAAGGTATGCTCAAGGATGATCATATCTCTCTCCCCTGTTTCGTATTGAAGCTTCTCCAACATTAAGGCACCTAGTATATCCAGAGCAGATCCTTTTTCGACCGGGAGAGGTTTTTCATCGAGGAGGCCCAGCCATTCCAAATTTTGGATGACACCAACATTTTCCTCTATGTCCATTCTCGAAGCCAGAGATTTCCTCAGGTCCGTATCTGCAGCTTCATCCAACAGATTTCTAAGAAATCCCGCATAGGTCATCCCTGTCCAATCCTTTTCTTCTTCATCTAAAAGTCTCAAGTCCACGATTTTTTTCATAGTCTGACACCAGCCCAGGTTTCTCAAAGTTCCTCGAAACATCGTGCGGGTCGATCCAATGTTATAGAGATCTATGTATGGCAAGGAATTTCTGTTGGGATACCCCTCAAAATCTCCCAATCCCTCGATCGGAATGATTTTAAAATCCTCGAAAAGGTTCTCGGATGGAATGGATACCTTTTGTCCGTCTTCTTGGTACTGAGCCGAATTTTTCCCAGCCAGAAGGACACCGATCGGGCTCCACGAGAATTTATATCCGAATGGATTTGTATTGGCCTCCGGTGCAGGCAATCCTCCACAATAGGAAGTAAAGCTTGTGATCTCTCCTCCTTTTTCTTTGACTTCATGGATAATTCGCATAGCTTCCATGTGGTCGATTCCCGGATCAAGCCCTATTTCATTGAGTATGATTATCCCCGCTTTTTTTGCCTCAGCATCAAGATTCTGCATGATTTCACTAACATAAGAAGTGGTCACCATATGTTTTTGAAAATCGATACAGTATTTCGCCACTTTTGGATGAAAGGCATACGGAACCATGCTGATCACCAGATCCGCATTGGCCACTTCATCTCTAAGACCTTCCTCATTTTTTAGATTTAATTCTTTTGCCGTTCCGTTGGGGTGGTTATCGATAAGCTTAATGGCTTTGCTCACTGTGCGGCTGGCAACTTCCACCTCAAAATCTGGCTGATCGAGCAGATACCTGACCAAGGGTTTGGCCACGAGTCCGGCTCCCAGGATAAGAACTTTTTTCATGATGACAACTCCTTACATAAATTTATTTAGATTATTCAGTTATCCTGAATTATTCATAAAATTCGTGAATAATCCAGCCTATATATATTCCTTCATGTATTCGTACTCAGGGGTAAACTCCCCCCTATACAGAATAATCGCTTTTTTTATCGGGTATGGGAGATCACAATCCTTAAAATCACCAGAAAAGTCAGCCATGGCGATCGCTGGCACAAAAGGCAAGAGTGCATCAGAGAAAAAAAACGATGATTCAAGTGACAATTCCGCGGGCAAGTTATCGGTGGCCATCACCACCACGCCCCTTCCTTTTAGGCCGTCCAAAGCCTTTTTTGCAATCGGATCGTAGACATAGACAGGATCTCCTGGATTTGTGGCGTACAATGTGCACTCGATCGCTCCTTCCACATCACACGAGATGTCGCCGATGACTTTCAGACGAGGAGATTGCTCCCTTTCCCAGAGTTTACGCAGGTATTCTTTCGTAATAAAGTGGGGATACTGGGGAGCCCAATACACACAGTTCACCAGGATCGATAAAAAGGGTATGTAGGATTCAAAAATCGACTGATATCTTTCCGGCTTATCATAATACTCCTCGAGATCGAACTTCTGAGAGGCTGAACAAGGCTTCACCATGTGCTCTTCTTTAAAGATGACTTTATAAACTCTATTCGACGTATAATTACCTAGTTCGAAAAAGGATTCTAAATCCGAAGGCGATATCTCTTCAAAAGGTAGGAGGTCAAAAATTTCTTGCGCACCCTGAGATACATTCCCATACCCAGTGAATCCGCATATCAACGGGACAATAGTTGGATCGAGCCCGATTTTGTTGATATCCCATCCCACTTTTTTAATGCTTTCTTTTGCATCCACAAGACTTCCGTACTGATGTGACAGTCGGACTTCCTCAAAAGGCGTCCTGATCCCTAGATTTTTCAACCTTTGTCCGAACGACCAAAAGGTGTCGATCATTCCGGCTTGTCCGGCCTGGGTTCCAAAAAACACCAGCCGTTGTCCTTCCTCATCTACTACTCTTTCATAGTCTATGAGTGTGTTTCCCAATTCCATCATTTTTTTCAACATAGGCATATTATCAAGCTGCCCTTTTATGGTATGAGAAAAAAACATGTATGTCTTCCCAGGAAGAAAAAAATCGAGAGGTATTTCTTTAACGGCAAAAACCACTGAGCATGAAGAAAGGTCCTCCTCGATCTTAGCCCCTTCCACGATAAAGTCTTGATCCGCAAATACACGGATGCTCGACGGCTGCATCCACAATTCCAACGGATATTTTTGGATTATCTCTCGCGCGTGAGAAGGAATGAGAGGGACTCGCCTCTCCCAAGGATTTTTATCTTCTCGTCGTATGCCAAAATGGATTTTCATATGTCAGATTCCCAAATAAGAGCAAAGATTATGGCACAAATTGCAATTGCCGTCAATGAAGAGCGTCCCCACAAAAACTAAAAAGATTGACTCAAGATTCACAATTTTCATAATATCTAATCATGATCAAATTTTTTAATACATTGGGCGGAAAGATCGAAACGTTTCGTCCGCTACAAGAAGGAACTGTCAAATTGTACACATGCGGACCCACGGTATACGATTTCGCTCACATCGGAAACTACCGAGCTTATATGTTCGAAGACCTGCTGAAAAGATTTCTTCTGTTCATGGGCTATGACGTTATCCATGTGATGAATATCACGGATGTGGATGATAAAACAATAAAGGGAGCAAACGATCAAGGTGTGTCCCTAACGGAATACACTGAAAAGTATGTCCAGTCTTTTTTTGAAGACCTTGAGACGTTACGAATAAAGAAAGCGGCCCATTATCCTCGAGCCACAGAAAACATTCAAGAAATGGCAGATATGGTGAAGGGATTGCTTGAGAAAGGATATGCGTACGAAAGAGAGGGCAATTATTATTTCAATATCGCAAAGTTTAGTAACTACGGGAAACTTTCTAATATTGACCAAAGGGAGCTTAAGACAGGTGTTCGCATAGATTCAGATGAGTACGAAAAGGAAAGTGTCCAAGATTTTGCGCTTTGGAAAGCACCAAAAGAGGGAGAACCTTTCTGGGAAACCGAAATAGGCCCCGGCCGTCCCGGTTGGCATATCGAGTGTTCTGTCATGAGTGCCAAATATTTGGGAGATACGTTTGATATCCATTGCGGCGGTGTGGATAACATCTTCCCACACCACGAAAACGAGATCGCCCAATCAGAGGCCTTCTCCGAGAAAAAATTCGTCAATTATTGGATTCACTGTCAACATCTCATTAGGGATGGAGAAAAGATGTCGAAGTCCAGGGGGAATATCATCACCACACAAGAGCTGATCAAAAACCATGGGGCAGATCCCATGGCCCTACGACTCTTGTTGCTCTCGACTCATTACCGTAAAATGCTCAATTTCACGTTCGAGGCTCTTAACCAAGCAAAATCCTCACTCGAGCGAATAAATAATTTCATAAATTTACTTGCAAGCAAAAAGTTGGCCGAAGGAGAAAGTCAAGGAATAACAGACCTGGTTAAAAACATGATGAAGAATTTCATAAAAGGTCTTAACGATGACCTGAACATATCTGTGGCTTTGACAGCTTTATTCGAGATGATAAGAAAAGCGAACGTTCTTTTCTCCCAAAGCAAAATCTTAAAAAAAGATGCTGAGAAATTGGTAGCTTCTATAAATTCAGTAGATGAAGTGTTGAATATTGTTGATTTTCCACCCAACATACGATTTAAAAAATTGAGAGGAAGAATAGAAGAAAAATCCAATGTTTTTGCAGAAATAAGTTTTGAAAAAAAAGGAGAAGAATTGCCTAAGGAAGCGATGGAGAAAGTCAATCTCAGAGAAAAAGCTCGAGCGGAAAAGAATTTTAAACTTGCTGATAAAATCCGGGATGACCTTTTGGCACAGGGCATTGTTCTCGAGGACACCAAAGACGGCATAAGGTGGAAGATCATCAAGAAGTGAAATTTATTTCCCCCCACAAGCTTGGGATGCTAGGGGAAGAAATCGCCCAAAATTACCTGCAGAAGAAAAAATTTAGGATCGTCAAGAAAGGATTTCGTCTTTATAGGGGAGAGATCGATCTTATCGCTTATGATAAGGAAACGCTTGTTTTTGTCGAAGTCAAGACACGTAATCCTAGGGGGCTCGGCCTTCCGGAAGAATCCGTGAACATCCGAAAACAAAGACAGATACGAAAAATCGCGGAGGGCTATCTGGCTATGAATAATCTAGACGAGGTGGAATGCCGTTTCGATGTAATCTCCCTAGTTTTTGATGAGAAAGGAGTCCATTCTCTCACTCACTATAAAGATGCTTTTTAGCCTGAATAACAAGGAGGGATTTATGTTTAAAGCAAAAATATTTTTGGTTCTCTTTTTGTGTATTTTTTTCGCAATTTCATTTTCTTCCAGCTTCGGCCAATCTGTTTCATCACCCGAAGAAGTGCTGGGATTTGAGGTGGGAGCAGACTACAATCTGGCCACATACACTCAGGCCATTGCTTATTTCAAGGTGCTGGAACAGAGCTCGGAAAGGATCAGATTGTTCGATGTGGGAAAAACCTCCATGGGACAAACCATGACCTATGCTGTCATATCCACACCCGAAAACCTGAAAAATCTGGATAATTACAAAGGGATTGCCCGAAAACTCACGGCGGCCAAAGGGCTCTCTAAAGAGGCAGCAGAAAAGCTGGCCCAAGAAGGAAAGGCGATCGTTTACATAGATGGAGGATTGCATGCATCCGAGTGTGCTCCAGCCCAACATAATATCCAGCTGGCCTATGACCTTGTGACCGCGCAAGATGCCAAAACCCTGAACATCCTCGAAAATGTCATTCTCATCCTGGTCTTCGCCAATCCGGATGGAATGAATTTGCTCGCCGAATGGTACCACCCAAATGTGGGAACGCCTTATGAAATATCCTCGATGCCTTGGCTTTATCATGTGTATTCGGGCCATGACAACAACCGAGACTCTTATATCTGCAACCTGGTCGAAACGCAAAATATAACCAAACTTGTGACAAAGGAGTATCCTCCGGTCATTCTGTACAATCACCACCAAACCGCTCCGTTTCCCGCCCGAATATGGATTCCTCCCAATTCGGAGCCGACAAATCCCAATGTCCACCCTCTTATCGTTCGATGGCAAAATCTTATCGGCGCAGCCATGGGTTCGGCCTTTGACGAGGAAGGAAAGGAAGGGGCCATCTCTCGCATTATTTTCGACACCTGGTATCCCGGTTACGTAACACAGGTGGTGGACTCCCATAACATCATCTCCATTTTAACGGAGACGGCTCTGTATCGCTACGCCACTCCCCACTTTTATACGATCAGGGATTTTCCCGAAGAATACCGTGACCTGACTATGTCTGCCTTTTATCCCAGCCCCTGGAAAGGAGGATGGTGGCGGCTAAAGGATGCAGTAGATTATTGCATAACAGCCTCTATGGCGGTTCTCGATGTGGCTGCCAGATACCGGAAGGAGCTATTGTATAACAAATACCGAATGGGAGCCGATGTTATCCAAAGATTCACAAAAGAACCGCCGTATGCATGGATTATTTCCAGGAAACAAGATGATCCAGGAAACGCTTCCCTTCTTCTCAACCGCATGATTCTTCTTGGGATAGACATCTATCACAGCACAGAGGCATTTTCATGCGATGGGATCGACTATCCAGCAGGAACATTTATAATTCCTATGAGCCAGCCCTTCGCGCTTTTCGTCAAAAATCTCTTCGAGGAGCAACGGTATCCAGATATGAGAAAATATCCGGATCTT
>DAOWCB010000319.1 GCA_030633795.1 Candidatus Aminicenantota bacterium
CCCAGGGTAACTTTCTGGCTTCCTTCGGAAGACGGGGACAGGGACCAGGAGAATTTCAGTATCCTCAATCCCTCGATATAGATAAGAACGGGTTTATGTATATCTCTGACTCGGGCAACCAAAAAATACAGATATTAAAGCCGGATGGGGCGCTCGAAAGAGAAATCAAAAAGACAGACGCAGCTCCCGGCATCATCCGTGTACGCTCCGACCGGATGATCATGGGTCAAGGGGCTTCTATCTACAGCTTCAGAATGGGAAGCATGCAAGAAGAAAAAGAGTTGCCCAAATTGATGAAAATTTTGAATATGGATGCAGAGGTCCAGAGAGAATTCGGAGATCAAAAGAACTACAAGGATATGCTGGTGAACAGGATTGGGAACCGCTACCACTTTGCGGTCGATAAAGACAGTAACGTCTATATATCCTTCGATTATCAAAACCGAATCGAGAAACATTCTCCTGAAGGAAAACTGCTCTGGAGGGCGGACCGCAAACTCAATTACAATGTCTCGACACCCAAAGCCAAGGGAAATATAACCAGAAGTGGCGGCAATGTATCCATCCGTATGCCGCAGATGAACAATGTCTCCAGCGGAATTGCCGTGGATCATAAAGGGAGAGTGTGGGTTGTCACGAATAAAAGGCAGATCAAAGAGGAAGAACAGGTCCAAACATCCGTGATGGTAACTCAGTCAGGAGGTCAAAGGTCGCAGAACTATTCTGTGTCGGGAAACACCGATGTTGAAGAAACAGACATGTACCAGCTAGAGGTATATGATCCTGAGGGTGTTCTTCTCGGCAGCATCCAGCTCGACAGATTCGCCGACGATATTTACATCGTAAAAGACAGGATCTATCTCCTGGACAAAATGCGAGGGATGCAGTTTTACGAATACAAAATCATCGAAGATAACTGAATTATTATATAAATTCCGATTCTGGTTTTTTTAGTGGCTTCTAGTAATTGTATCTGGATTATTCACGAGCCTAGATTGCTGCAGCGGTAAGGAAGTGGCCCATGAAACTGTATTTGTATACCGTGAATGGGTTGCAACGAAGCCGATGTAGCAAGATCGGCTAGTGAATAATTCAGATAAAGGATTTGAGGGTGCGGCTGAGGGATGGGTGCTGAAGCTTTTGAATTGCCTTTAATTCGATCTGCCTGATCCGTTCCCGGGTCACATTAAATCTCTCTCCGACTTCTTCCAGCGTGTGTTCTCGTCCATCGACCAAACCATACCTCATTTCTAGAATTTTCGTCTCCCTTTCCGTCAAGTTTTTCAGAATCTGTTTGATTTTTTCCCTGAGATTTGAGCGAACCACATAGTCCGGTGGAGAAGGACTTACTCTGTCCTCGATAAAATCCGAGATATGTCCACTTCCATCCTGGCTGATAGAAAGTTCGATGGAAACAGGTTCCTGGGTGAATTTGATAAGATTTCTCACCTTCCCGACAGGCAGCTGGGTCGTCTCAGCCAACTCATCAAAGGTGGCCTCTCTTCCTTTCATCTCGCCGATGACGCGGGCCACTTTTCTGAGTTTATGCAGGGTTTCGGTCACATGCACCGGGATTCTTATCGTGCGCGCCTGATCGGCAATAGCCCGGGATATGGCCTGCCGGATCCACCATGTGGCATAGGTCGAAAATTTATTTCCCCTGCGGTATTCGTATTTCTCTACCGCCCTCATCAGGCCCATGTTGCCTTCTTGGATGAGATCGAGGAAAGGAACACCCCGGTTTTGGTACTTCTTAGCAATCGATACGACAAGCCTCAAATTGGCAGCCACCATTTCCTGTTTGGCCTGATCCCGTATTCTCTTTCCCTTTTCCAGCTGGGAAAGAAATTCTTCCACCTGAGGCGGCCGGAGGCGAATCTCTTGCTGCACAGAATTGAGCTTTCTGCTAACATCTTTGAGCTTTTGCTCTAGGTCTTTTCCCTCTGCTTTCCCCTTGGTTCTTTTAAACAGAAATTTCAGTTCCTTTTCGGTCTCGGCCAACCTTCGAGCCGTCCGGAGTTTATCATGAATTTTATCGATAATTTTTTCCCTTTGGGATTCTCTGATCGTTAATCTCTCGATGAGGGCCTGTATCCTTATGACCAGTCGTCCACGGGCCAGCATGTTCTTTTTACCAGAGGGAATTCGGTCCAGCTCCGCTTTCAGTTTTTTGATTTCACCAATATTTTTAAGCACGTGAGCCTTTACTTTTTTTATCCTGTCTTCAGCAAGCTGTTCATCGGTATATTCAAAAAGCGAGCGGATAACGACGGGATTCTCCTCGATCTTTTCCTCGAGATACAGGATTTCGTCTATGATCAGCTGAGTCTTTGCCAGAGCGTGAATGATTGTTTTGTGCCCTCTCTCGATTTTTCTCGCCAGGGCCAATTCCCCTTCCCTGGACAAAAGCATAACATTCCCCATATCTCTCAGATATTGTCTCACCGAATCTGCTGTCGGAAAGAAATTTTCTTCCCGAATATTGTTATAAATCGCCATATTCCATTCCCCTATCAATCCTATCGACATACTTTATACGATATCCAAGTTCATTTAGTTGCATTTTTTTGGGGGAATTACTAAATATTTTTTGTTATAAGGCTTGAACCTGAGTCAATAAAGGCAGAAAAACAGACTAATATTCATGGATTTTCAGGCTGATAATTTTACTGGGAGTTAGCTTTTTTTCCCACTTTTCGTTCATACTCTCTATGAACTTCCTATCGACATCGTGGATCCCTTTTTTGACTGTGAGGGTCGACTTTGCTATTTTAATACCCTTGGGCTAAAAATGAGAAAAAGATATTTCACTCTCCTTTCCATCTTGGTTTTCCTGATGATTCCGTATGGTTCTGTGACACAATCCCGTGAAATAG
>DAOWCB010000021.1 GCA_030633795.1 Candidatus Aminicenantota bacterium
ACAAAAGAGCCTCTGATCACTTTGGGATTTGGAGCCATCGAGGTTATTGCCAAGATTACTTTTTATTATCTTCATGAGAGGGGATGGCAGAAAGTTTCCTGGGGGACGAAAAAACATCCTCTCGCCACCCTCCCGGTCAATCGTGAAGTTGCGCCCGATGACATGGAAAAGATAAAGGATTATCTCAAAGACCTTGGCTACATCGATTAAAAAAACACATTCCCTTCGAAGCCTCGAAGAAATACGAACATCCTTAAAGAGAGAAGGAAAGACGGTTGTGTTCACAAATGGATGTTTTGATCTCATTCACAGCGGTCATGTGTTTCTGTTCAAAGAAGCAAAAAAACTCGGCGATGTTTTGATCGTTGCCGTGAACGATGATGAATCGATCGAAATGATCAAAGGGCCTTCGAGGCCGATATTCCCCCTGGCAGAAAGGCTCGAGATTTTGGAAGCCATCGAATATATCGATTATCTCGTTCCTTTCCCGGAAGAAACTCCTCAGAAAGTTATATCCGTTCTTCTCCCCGATGTCCTTGTCAAAGGAGAAGACTGGAAGAAAAATGAGGTGGTAGGGCGAAAAGAAGTCGAAGAGGCCGGGGGAAAGGTTGTGCTTGTTACTTTGTGCAAAGGGCAATCCACGACGACGATTCTTGAAAATATTATTCATTCCCTCTAGTAAACAGCAAAAAAAAAGCTCTCCATCCCACATATGGGATGAAGAGCTATGGATATTTCCCTTTAAAAGTATAGAACAGTTTTACATCATGTCCAGGATAAGGGGTGGCACCCTTCCGAACAATGAGCCACTCTAGGAACGGCATATTTTTTCATCAGAGACTCCTTTCTGGATTTTGTATACAATACTAAATATATAAGATATATAGGATAATGTCAAGCCCCCTCCTTATTCTCCTATATTTTGAGCATCTCTAAACCTGAGGCAATTTTTAATGCCTATCTTTCATGCGGTGTTTGTGGGAGGCTTTGAGTTTCTGGGTGAACCAGGACCAGATCTTTTTGTGGAAGTCGAGGCTCGGAGCATTGTCTTCCAGAATGGAGAGAAGATTGATATCCTCCGTGTCTTCAGGGGTTAAACGGGATTTTTTGGTCGCATCCCATATGTTGCGAGATTCGGGGTGAAACTGCACTCCCAGGACATTGGGGTAAATCTCATGTTCGATGGCTTCGATCACCTTGCCGTCCATCGATGTCGCGATGACTCGGATCCCTTTTCCGAGTTTCCGGACAGCTTGATGATGGGAACTGTATATAAAGGGGGCGTCTTCCTTTTTGAATCCCCATTCCTTGACGAATTTTCCATTCTCCCTAAGTTTGATCCTGTGCATGTTGCTGGAACGGAAATCTTGCGGGGAAAACTTGGAATAAGGATTTTTGTGCCAGTTCTCCCTTGTCATGGCGATGATTTCCTCGACGTATTTTATTCCGTAGATTTCAGAAGGAATATCCTGATATAACGTTCCTCCTGTGCCGACATTCATGCTCTGGCTGCCGAGACACAATCCTAGAATCGGAAATTCCGGAAAGGACTCGAGATAGGATTCGAAGTTTTTGTCCTGCCACCCTCCGAGAAGATGGAAAACGGCGGCTATTTCGAGATAGCTCCGGTAGGGTGTACTAATGTCTACCAAAAGGCTGGTTTTTTCTTCGTACACGGCGGGAGGAATGTCATCGCCTCCGAAAAGGATCAGCCCATCCGAATACGAAAAAATTTTTATCAGTTCTTCACTCAAATCATTGTTTTGAAACAAAGTTTTAAGGTCGAGACCTTCCGTTAGCCTGTGAAACTTGATCCAATCATGCCCGTTTTCTTCGGCAAACTTTGCAGCTTCTTCGTAACTTCTGGCCACTTCTCTATCTTCGACTTGTTTTTCGTGAAAGAGGCCGATTACGATCAAATCTTGGATCGAAATGAGGCTCTGTTTCCGGAGTTCTACGAGAGTTTCTATATTTCCTTTTGTAGGATTGAGTATGGTGAGACGGACATTTTCCGATCGTCGAGGGGCATCGTCAAAATATCGCTGGTCTGATTGGCACCAAAGGGAACCAATACAGAATAAGCAGCAAACAACCAAGGCAAGAAGAGGCTTTCCGAAAGAAGTTTTTTTCATGGGAGGACCTCCGACAGGCTTTTTAAAGAAGCTTCATTATAATTTTTTCTGCATCATCTTGGCAAGCCCAACACAAGATCAGCGGATTTTATAAATAATTCAGGAAAATACGGCCAGACCAATTACAGAGTGTTCCTGAAATTTTTCTACTGTTGGCAGATGTAACGTTACATATAGATTAACTCGAACTTGCCGGAGTCATGGATGATGAGCCGCACTTTCTGTTCTTCCATCTCACAGGTAAAAACCTCGCTCTTTTTTCCGGTCTTCTCGTCACGGATTCTTTTTCTGTCCAGAACTCTATCAATCTTGAATTCCCTGTTGCCAATAATCACTGATCTTGGCGTTTCCTTTCCTTTATAACCTTCATAGAAACGGAGCTCGAACCGGTTGCCTTTATGAATCCTTGTTTTCATTTCAGCCTTCTTCCCTATTCTACAATATTTATGCATCCCATTGGGTTTACAAAATCAAATTCCTACAATAGATGGAATCATCCTGTATAATAGGCATCTTATGAGTCTCCATTTTCTTAAACAGTCGGAACAATTCCAAAACCTTCTCGAGGCTATCAAAAGCAAAAAAACAGGGCTGAAGATATCCGGACTTACTCCTTCAAGCAAGCCTTTCTTCCTGTCTGTTCTCAGTCAAGAATCAGATAAACCCATCATATTTATACGACCCACCACCTCCTCTCTAAACCGCTTTGGCGATGAATGTCGGTTCTTTCTTTACCAGTTTGGTAGCCGGATTCAGCCGGCTATCCTTCCTCCGTTGTTTGATAATCCCTACCAAGAGATTCAGCCTGCGCTCGAGTCTGTTTCTGCCCGCATGCGATACTTGCACAGACTCCTCGAATCCTCTCCCCCCCTCCTCGTAACCAATCTTCCTGGACTTCTCAAACCCATTCCCAGACCTCAAGATCTGACTCAGCTCTTTTGCCAATTGAAACCAGGAGATCACATCGGCCGAGACAACTTGATTCAAAAATTGGGAGAATATGCCTATGCCAAACAAGATCTCGTGAATGCCCATGGGGAATACGCTTGGCGAGGCGGCATCGTGGATGTGTTTTCTCCTTGGGAAGAGTATCCGTATCGCATCGAGTTCAGTGGTGAGGAAGTGGTTTCGGTGCGCGTATTCCAGCCCTCCAACCAACGCACCGTTGAAAAAGTCGATCGTATTCTCATTCCGAGTTTGAACGAATATTCCGATTCCAACGTCTCTGTTTCCTTCGAACATTTTTATGATGACGTTTTGTTCCTGATAGATGATTCTGAGGAAACCGAGGAGGAATGGAAAAAAATCCGCGAAGATCATAAACAACAATACGATAAACTCCAATCTGAGAATAAATTTTCCCTTCCCCCCGATCAGATCTATCCTCCTGGGCCATGGGAAAGGATAAAAAACAAGGCTCTGTTCCTGACCGAAATGGAATCATCGGAAAGAAAGAACAATTTTCA
The DNA here is from genome assembly GCA_030633795.1 of Candidatus Aminicenantota bacterium. GTDB lineage: Bacteria > Acidobacteriota > Aminicenantia > Aminicenantales > Aminicenantaceae. Next base: position 3,599 of record DAOWCB010000021.1, read on the forward strand.
TTTTCCGTTTCAATCAGTCCCCCGCTTTGCTAATAAAATTCCGTTTTTTCTGGAGTATATCAAGAAGAGTCATGAAGAAAGAGAGAGGTGTTTCATATATTTTTCCCAAGAAGGAGTCCGCCGGAAATTATCCACCCTGCTCGCCCAGAATCAGATTCCTCATCATGAGTTGTCCTCGGCTTTTGAATTCCCAAAGGATGGATCAGTCTCACTCCTTCTGGGAAAAATAAATCATGGTTTCCGCTTCCCACCTGAGAGGATCACGTATTTTTCTGAAACGGACATATTCACAGAAGAAAAGGTGCTGGTCAGTCGTCCGCGTGTAAGTCCGTTTGTTTCGGATTTCCGAGATTTGAAGGTGAATGATTATGTTGTCCACACTGATTACGGGATCGGGATATTCATGGGTTTAATAAAGTTGGAAGTCGATGAGGAGGACCACGAGTTCATCTCCATCCATTATCGAGATGACGACAAGCTTTTCGTTCCTGCAGAGAACCTTAATCTGGTCCAAAAGTACTCTCATCTGGGTGCAGCATCTCCTCCGTTGAATAAATTGGGAACCCTAGCATGGGAGAAAACAAAAGCCCGTACTAAAAAGGCCATCGAAAAAATGGCCAAACAGCTTCTCCATCTGTATGCACAGAGGAAGGCCATCCAGGGACACGGATACAGCCCTGGTGGCGTGTGGCAATCCGATTTCGAACAAACCTTTGCATATGAAGAGACAGATGACCAACTCATCGCCATCAAGGATATCTATCGGGATATGGAGTCGTTGTCCCCGATGGATCGGCTTTTGTGTGGAGATGTGGGTTATGGCAAAACGGAGGTGGCCATTCGAGCATCTTTCAAGGCTGTTATGGACGGAAAGCAGGCTGCCGTCCTTTGCCCGACCACGGTGCTTGCCAGCCAACACCTGAATACATTTCGGAATCGGATGGTGCTTTTCCCGCTACGTGTGGAGAGTCTGACTCGGTTCCAATCCAGGACTCAGCAGAAAAAGATTTTGGAAGATTTGAAAAAGGGTTTGGTCGATATTGTTATCAGTACACATCGGCTACTCTCCGGCGATGTGGAATTTCACAATTTGGGCCTTTTAATTGTCGACGAAGAGCAGCGATTTGGGGTTGCTCACAAAGAAAAGATCAAACAGATGAAAGCCGATATCGATGTTCTGACCATGACAGCCACCCCGATCCCCCGGACCTTGAACCTTTCGCTTTCCGGATTGAGGGATATCAGCCTGATCGAAACCCCTCCGCGGGATAGACTGGCTATCCATACGGTTGTCACTGCCTTTGGCAGAAAGCTTATCTCATCTGCCATCAAAAAGGAGTTGGCGCGGGGAGGACAGGTTTATTTCATCCATAACCGGGTAGAGGATATTGATGCGGTGGCGCGAATGATCGCAACCTGGGTGACAGGAGCCAAGGTCGCGGTTGTCCACGGCCAAATGTCCGGCCTTGCCCTAGAAAAAAGGATGATAGATTTTATTGCAAAAAAGTATGATGTCCTTGTTTCCACAACGATCATCGAGAACGGGATCGATATTCCTATGGTTAACACTCTGATCGTCAATCGTGCCGACCGGTTTGGATTGGCTCAATTGTATCAGTTGCGTGGCAGAGTAGGGCGATCTTCCCGTCAAGCTGTTGCCTATTTTCTTGTTCCTCCGTTTTCTGAGCTCACACCATTGTCTAAACAGAGATTAAAAGCCCTTCAGGAGTTTTCCCAGCTCGGATCAGGTTTTCGGTTGGCTGCGAAGGACCTGGAAATCAGGGGTGCTGGCAATTTTTTAGGTTCCCAGCAACATGGGTGCATGGAAGCTATTGGCTTCGATTATTATATGCATCTTCTTGAGCAAACGGTAAAAGAGCTAAAAGGGGAGCAAGCAGATGAGGTGAAAACCGAGATCAATTTGAAGGTGAATATCCGTATTCCCGACGACTATCTTCCTCAAACAAATTTACGATTGAACCTGTACAAGCGCATTTCATCTGTGGAAACCATCGAAGATATGGAAAAAATACGCACAGAGATAATCGACAGATTCGGGCCACTCCCCCAACCTGTTCAAACTCTTGTGCGTTTTGGTATCATCAAATTTCTTTCGCAGGAAATCCGGATCAAGACTATCGATCGCGTCGGGCAAAAAATCGTGTTTAAGTTTTTTCCGACATCGACAATAGACCTTGTCCGCATGACAGGCGTCCTTGAAAAGCATGATGGATCCATCACACCCCAGGGAGTGATGACCATTATGCTTCCCTCTTCCGATGATGTGAACATCATGATTGAAACGATCTCTTTCTTGAAGGAGTTATCGGGTATGTAATATAATAGATTAAGTCTAATCTGGATTATTCACGAGCCGAGGTTGATATATATGCGAGGCACAGGGTATGCAGCTGTGGTTATCCACCGCAAATGCCCTGTAACGAAGCAGATGCATTAAGATCGGCTTGCCTGAAAGGTAAAAAATGCCGAGGAAAATATAAGAATAATATCAGGATAATATTCTGATATTGCTGGAATAATAAGAGGTATCGGCATTTTTTATGAATAATTCAGACTAATAAAGATGAGGCGAATACGTGTTTTTGTTCTGGTTTTTATTATGCTTTTAGTAGGCTGCAAAGAGAATAAGTCTGTCCAGAGTCCTGCAGGCAGGGATTCCCAGGAGGCAAAAAAGAACTATATGATCCTGCGTGTTGAGGATACTGTCTATTTCAATGCGGATTTTGTGAGGTTCCTCAAGCTCAGTCTTGGCGATGAATACAACATCCTTTCCGCGCTATCCTTGAGCCGACTGCTGGATAACTTCGTGGAGGAAAAGCTACTGTTGGCGGAAGCGCGGAACAAGGAGATCGTTTTGACTTGGGAGGAGAAAAAGGAGTTTTTAGCAAAACATTCCAGCGATTCCGCCTTAGAAGGAGAGAGTTGGCCACTAGAGGAAGAAGGGGCAGGATTGTTGTTTGAACAGCTTCTTGTGGAAAAATACACATACGATCTTATCAAGGACATCCAGGTGGAAATAGAAGAGGTCCAGGAATACTATTTGGAACATAAAAGAGAATTTCTCCTCCCGGAAAGAGTCAAGGTGAGCCAAATATTGCTTCCAAGCGAAGAGGAGGCAGTGGAGATCTTGGAGAGCTTAAAGAAAAATGACCTTGAGAATTTTAGAAGACTAGCCAAGGCTCAATCCGTTGGTGTCGAAGCCTCTCGAGGAGGAGAGATGGGAATATTCGCTATAGGACAACTTCCCGATGAGATGGAGAAGGCCATTTTTGCGCTGCAAGAAGGAGAAGTGAGCCCTGTTTTGGAATCTTCCTATGGCTTTCATATTTTTCGGCTTGATTCCCGATATGAGCCGGAATTGGTTTCTCCCGATCAAGCATCCACTTCTATCGAGATGAAGATTCTCAGCCAGAAGGTTAAAAATCGTATATTTCAACACATCAAAAAATTGAAAAATTCCCTTGAATGGGAATCCTACAAGCAAAACCTGTATTTTCCATATCAGAGGATTTCAAATGAATAAAATGCGCATGACCCTTAAATTGTTTTTGGTTTTATTTAGCATAAGCTTCCTGTTTGGACAAGATGTAGTGGATGCCATTGTAGCTATAGTGAACGATGATATCATCACCATATCGGATTATATGATCGAACACGATTCGATTTATGATCTCCTCCGTGCACAATTCCAGGGGGAGGAGTTCACCAAACAGTATGAAAAAGAAAAAGAAGGATTGTTGGAAAGGATGATAATCGAACGACTGCTCATTCAGGAATCTATAAGACAGGATATCAGAAGCACGGCCGATATCGAGGGACAGATTAGGAGTATGGTTGAGGGTATCAAGAAACAATACAACATAGGCTCGGATGAGGAATTCAAGCGCATGATGACACAACAAGGGATTAACTATGACAACTGGATGGCGCAGCAAGAGAAAACCATCATTCAACAAGCTCTTATTTTTAGCGAAGTCGGACGGAGTATTGCTATCGATGAGACGGATGTCGTGAATTACTACGACCTTCATCCAGAGGAGTTCACTACCCTTCCTACGTATAAATTAAAGGGAATCTATATTTCTTCAGAAGATAAAAGCGAGCCGGAAGCACAGGCGAAAATGGAGGAAGTGAACGAAAAATTGGCGGCGGGGGAAGAGTTGGAAAGTCTTGCCGGCCAGTATTCAGAGGGCCCGGAAAAGGAATCTCAAGGAGATATCGGAATATACAATAAAGGCGATATGGACAAGACCTTAGAGCAGGCTGTTGAGAATTTAGAAGAGGGAAGCTTTTCCTCATGGGTCAAAATTCCATCCGGATGGTTTTTGTTAAAACTCGATGAAAAGACGGAGAGCCAGCTCAGGCCGTTTGAAGAGGTCAAAAAAGACATCGAAAATGAACTGTTTATGCAAGAACAACAAGTGAAGATCCAGGCCTATATAGCAGACCTTAAAAAACGGAGCTTTATCAAAATCCTGATTCCCGATCCCATCAAGTAGCGCTGATCAGGGAACCAAAACCGCTGCGGCGACTGCGGTTGTCCAGAATCCTTTTTCCCCACGGGCAATCTGCGTGACGTTCTGCGTTCTTACTTCCATCCCATCGCCCAGTTCGTATAAACTCTTTTCCTCATTCCAGATCTGGCTTAGGTCGAAGGTTTTGCCGAGAGTGGTGGCCAGCATATCTGCAGCAAGGTCTTCTGCGTATTGGCTGGCTTCCTTCTCGTTTTGGCCAAAGCTGTGGTGTTCGGAGAGGTATCCGTAACGGGTTGGGTCATTGGGAATGGCCAATCCGATAGATGCGGATATGAGGCGTTGGGGCTCGTCGGTTGAGTTTTCACTCATCACGAGATACACAATTTGGCCGGGATGGAGGTGTTTTACCCCAACTTCTTTGGATATCAACTGGCATCCGGGAGGAAAAATGCTGGAAATTTTGACGAGGTTGAAAGGAGCGATCCCTGCTTCTCTCAGGGCCTGTTCCAAGCTGGCAAGCTTTTCTTTGTGGTGGCCTTTTCCCTTAGTCAGGAATATGCGTTTGGGGACAATGTTATCCATGGGCGACTTTATTTTATGTCTTCTGCTTTTTTCTTTTCCTGTTCCATTTCGTATGGTTCGGGTTCTTTAAAATCGATATTTTTAGACACTTCCCACTCTCCTACAGGAATGTACTGGGAGCCTTGAGATTTGGCAAACACTTTGACATCAACAATCTTCGACTGGAAAAAGGGGCTGCTCTTGAAATGTTCCAGGTTTTGTCCATCGATCCCATGGGTGCTCTTGAGGAGAATGGTTTCGCTGGTTTCTCCTGGCATCAAGGGTTCTCTCCGGATGGCTTCAATAAAGCCATCGCCAAGGTTCGCAACATCATCCCGAAACTTGAAGTTCGCATTCAAGTAGAAATATTTTAGCGGCTTTTCCGAAACGTTTTTGATCTTGAAGGAGATCGCCGGAACGATCACCAATTTTGGCGGCCAGGGTTGGAAGGTCTTTTCCACCCATTTTGTCTCGATATCCATAAGTTCGAACGAACCTTCCAAATCTTCATGGGACATGGTTTTCCACAGGCCAGTGAAATGAGCGACTGCAATGACGATAATAGCCAGAATGACTACGGCCAGGATAAACGACAAGTTTTTCATTGGATTCCTCCTTCAATTTTATGATAAAGGATGCGGCAGGATTTGGCAAATCGAAATCAGGGATTTTGTCAGCGAACGAGTTCCGAAATGAAAACGGGTGTAACGCCGTATTCTTTCGCTAAACGGAAGGACTCCTTCAGGACTTTGAGTGTTTCCGGCGAAGGATGGCAGATGCCGACGGCTTCCCCCCTCTTTTGAGCTAGGGTGAACAGCTCTATGAGCTTCTCCCTTATGTAACCTTCGTCCAGTTCGCTATCAAGAAAGACATGCCGTTGCGCTGTCGGAATTTCGAGCTGGAGGGCCACATCATAAGCCACGGATTTTCCTGTTGTGCGGCTGTCGACAAAAAAGAGATTTCTTTGTTTTAGCCTTTGAAGGATGGTATACATCAATGATTCAATAGGGGTGACCTTCGATCCCATGTGGTTGTTGACGCCGCTGATGTAGGGGACCTGATCGAGATTCCTCTCCACGAGCGTGATGATTTCTTGTTCGCTCATGTCAGTGGTAATTATTCCCTCGATATTGTTATTCGCTTCGGTATTGTTGATGGATTCCAGCGGCAGGTGCAAGAGGATTTCTAAGCCATTTTGATTGGCGATTTGGGCCGTTTGTTCTCCAACCGGACTAAAGGGGATAATCGCAACGGTAATCGGCTCCTGTAGGCTAAGAATGTCATAGATCGCGTCCAGGCTGTATCCCATGTCATCCATAATCAGGGCGACTTTGTATTTGGGTTCTATGATGGGGGGTTTTTCCATGACTTTGGGTTTTTCTTTCGGGACTTCTGGCAGTTCTTCTGGGATTACCGGTGGTTCTTTTTTGCAGGAGAAGAGGATGGCAAGTTTTTCTGCCTTGTGTCTTTGGACATCCCAGAGGAAATATATTTTTTCCTCGTCCTCCTGTTGCTCTTTTTTTGTGATCTTGGCCTTGGCCCTAAGCAAATCCTTTCTTAGCCGGGTTTCCATGTTTGTGTATTCGGCCATGGATAGATCGATTTTCAGATGGTCAATTCCAGCTTGGTCCTTGAACTTGGAAACGGAATCGTCGGGGATACCTTGTCTGGAAAGCCGATCGAGGACAACTTGACTGATGGAAATTTTGGGTTTTTTCGGCTTCCTTGACTCGCTAAGAATAGAAAAAACATAGGACTTTTTTCCTTTTGACCAATTGATGTAATCCAAGCCTGCGGCAGAAGTTATGGCAAGGAGAGAAAAAATAACATAGATGATCCACGGAGTTTTTGGGCTTCCTTTGACCGGATTGTGTGTCCTCATAGACTATATCTTTGGCAGGATTTCGTGCGTTTTTTTAAGATACAGATCAAAATTGGGATTTTTTTCTTTGATTTCACTATCTGGAGTAATCCCCTTGAGCCACATTTCCTTTCCATCTCTGAAGTAAAAAATCTGTGATGTCAGGAGCAAAGCGCTCCCGTCTTCGAGAGGGTAAAAATCTTGTTTGACCAAAAGGCCTGGTGTTTTTAATCCTATGATCTTTGTTCTTTGAAAATCCATGAGAATGCCTGCCACGGCTTCTGCGGGGCCGATCGTTGCATTGTTTGTCCATATGATCAAAGGCAATCGCTCTAGCTCTGGCATTTTGG
>DAOWCB010000204.1 GCA_030633795.1 Candidatus Aminicenantota bacterium
CTCGATCCTACCAACAAGAACCGCTTTTATGTCGGCCAGGATGGAGGTGCATCCCTCTCCCATGACCACGGCAAAACATGGATACTGTTCGACAACCTCTGTGTAGCACAATTTTATGCAGTAAGTGCGGATATGCGCGATCCATATTATGTGTACGGCGGATTGCAGGATAATGGCACATGGTGCGGTCCAAGCATGAGCAGAGAAGGATTGATCCTCACCGATTTCTGGTTCAATATCGGAGGAGGGGATGGGTTTTATACGCAGAATGATCCCACGGACTGGCGTATCGCCTACGGAGAAAGCCAGGGCGGGAATATCTTCAGGGTGAATGTGGAAACCAGGGAGTCGGTCCGTATCAGGCCATCCCAGCAGACTACCTACAATTGGAAAGAGCATGCGCCCCCGGCTCCAAAAAGAAAGCCAGATGCACAACAGCAGGCAAGGCCAAGCATGTTCGGACGTCAGAGATCTCCATTTCGACAAAACTGGAGTACGCCCATCCTGATTTCCCCGCACAATCCCCATACGATTTATTTTGGCGCAGACCACCTGTTCAAATCGGTTAACCAGGGCGATAATTGGCAGATCATAAGTCCTGACTTGACGACCAACAACCCGGATAAACAAGGCAAACCAACTGGCGGCATAACTCTCGACCAGACGGGGGCAGAAACCCATTGTACCATAACGACCATTTCTGAGTCCCCTTTAACACCCGGCCTCGTTTGGGTTGGCACGGATGACGGAAATGTCCAGATAACACGTAATGATGGTGGAACTTGGACAAACGTGAGAAAAAATGTCCCGGATGTTCCCGAAGGGATTTGGGTGAGCCGTGTTGAAGCCTCTCGTTTTAACGAGGGCACATGTTACCTCACGTTTGACGGGCACAGGAGCGACCTGTTCAAGCCCTATGTGTTTAAAACCACCGATTATGGCGAAACCTGGACGAATATTGCCGGGAACCTTCCGGATGGGGGGCCAGTTTACGTCGTCCGCGAAGACTTGAAGAACAAAAATCTGCTGTTTGTCGGCACAGAATTTGCCGTGTTTTATACCTTAGACGGAGGAAGCACTTGGACGAATATGAGTCTTAACATGCCCACAGTAGCCTTCCATGACCTTATGATCCATCCCAGGGACAACGACCTGATCGCAGGGACTCATGGCCGGGGCATATGGATTCTGGATGACATCACACCTCTTCAACAGGCCACGGATAAAGTCATGTCTGCGGAAGCCTATCTTTTTGAAAACGGACGTCCGGGGACCCAGTGGCTAAGCTTGCGAAGAGGAGGGTACAGCCGCGGAAACCTATATTTTGCTGGGGAAAATCCTGCCCCAGGCGTGGCGATCAACTTTTACCTCAAAGATGAACCAGACAGTCCCGTGGAGGTCGAAATCTCTGATGCGACAGGAGATTTGAAGACGAAATATTCCATCGAGGAAGCTATGGCGGGAGTGAACCGTCTGATGTGGGATATGCGGTTTGATCCTCCGAAAGCGCAGTTGAAGCAGAACCTCACACAGATGCAGCAAATGATGGACAGGATCCTTTCACGACCGGAAGTGGAGGAAGAACCGAAAAAAACGGTGCAAAAGGCACTTGAACAGCTCAAACAGCCCGGTCTTACATACAGAGAAGCGGCTGAAATACAAAGGAAAGCCTATGAGGCGATCGGTTTCGGCGGATTCATGCGGTTTCGTGGAAGAGGCCGTGGAATGGGCGCAAAAAAAGCTGAGCCTGGAACCTATGCAGTGAAGCTTTCGGTTAATGGAAAAATATACTTGGGGAAGGTTTCGGTCCGCCAGGACCCGATGTTGAAATAGGGCGATCAGAACGAATACTTCGCTTTGAAGACAAATCCTCGGCCAGGCGCATCCACACCCTGCTCATCGGCTGAGGCCCGGTAGGTTTCATCGAGAATATTCTGGGCGATGGCCACAAGCGTCAGATTATTGTTGAATTTAAAGCCTAAAATCGTATCGAAGAGCACATACCTATCAGTTGCGATCTCGAGAGGACCTGGATTTTTCACGGCCGATGATAGGGTGACTCTCGGCTCTATCCAAAATTTACCTGGCGAATATTTTCCCCAAAAAGTCAGACGCGAGGAAGGAATATAATTGAGCGCGGCGTCTGTTTCTTTTTCCTTGCCCACCATATGATGAAAGTTGATGAACAGTTCCACATTCTTCATCAAAAAGAAATAGAATTCTCCCTCTAGGCCATAGATGCGGCCGCTGGTCAAATTGCGGTAAAAATATTCTTCCTCCTCCATCTCGCCGAATTTCTGGATCATGTCACCCAAGGAGTTGCTGAAGCCGTAAAGCGAAACGTAGAAATTTTCATAGAGATACCGGAATCCAAGGTCGAAGTTCAGACTTTTCTCAGGAGTCAGGTCCGGATTGCCAAACACGGTTCCTCGGCCGGTTAAACCGGTGTAAAAAAGCTCGCTTATGGAAGGGAACCGGAAAGATTGTCCCACGTTGCCCAGGATAGAAAAATATGGGGTGATTTGGAACATAGAGCCTAGGTAAACGGAAAAAAAATCATCATTTCTCGATAAACGACTTCCGTAAAGGTCCAGATTACTCGTCCGGACGATGTCGAAACGAGCTCCGACGTGCAAAGTCAAAAAATCGGAAAACTGAATCTTGTCGTCGATATAAAAACCGATGTTACTCCTCCTGGCATCCTGTAAAGATGTCCCCTCGGTCCGACTCGTGACATTGCCGTTTTCGTCGTAATTCCACTCGGTGTTCCGGTCGTTTATGTCTGTCCGGCCGAAAAAATCGATGCCGAAGTTGAGCGTGTGTGTCTTACTGAATGTCTTTCCGCCACGCGCCTTAAAACCGAAATTCGTGCCTTCAACCTTAGCCATGCTTCTCTTTTTCAAGGATAGAGATTCTTCCCTCAGATTATCCCCCTGGGTCTCCAGGACGGACCAGAGTGTGTAAACACTGGCGTTCAGGTTGTCCAAAATCCAAAAATTGTCCATTTTATAACCGACGGTAATAAGCGTATTCGATTCATTCGGGTACCACCTGGGTTTCAAGCGAGACGTCGGGCTGGGTTTGCCGAGCTCTGTTCCGTTGTAGTGAAACATTGTGGCGCAAAATTCGGACTTTTTGCTCTGCCTGTTGATCTTGAACATCATGTCGTAGTCCTGATACCGTGACCATTCGATCTCACCCGATGGAGCCGAGTAGTCATCGGCCTTTTTTCCGTTAGCGCCGAATATCAGACCCCATTTCCCAAAAGAACCGCTGAAGGATGCCGAGCCGGCTCTCTCGTTGTGGACGGTATTGTAGCCGAGGCTAAAATCTCCTTTGAAACGGGAGTCCGGTGAGGGAGATTTGGTGATGATGTTGATGATGCCACCCAACGCTCCTGAGCCGTGAAAAACGGAATAAGGACCACGGTTGATCTCGATCCGATCGATGGCTCCGAGGCTTACGAATGAGGCGCTGGCCCCGATCCGTCTTTCGGAAGTAATGCGGACACCATCCACGAGCAGGAGTATTCTGTGCTCGGCCAGCCCACGGATGGAGGGGACCATCGAGTAGCCCCCCTTTCCTACGGCGGCAACACCCGGTACTTTATCCACGGATTCAGCTATATTGGATGTCCCCATTTCTATCAGCACACTGCTGGGAAGGATGGTCCTGTGGGAAGGAAGGTTGACGTCGATGATCGAATCGGCCTCGGCGGTAACGGTGATTTCCTCTTTTATGGTCATCAGGATAGGATTTTTAGCTTTTAGAGAGATCTCGATCATTTGGCCGGGACTTTTTTCCATAACCACCTGAATAGTCCGGCTGACATAGTCAGGATGGGAGAACATCACCGACAAATTTTTCTTTTTCAAATTCTCTAAAACAAATATCCCGTTGGATTTTGTTTGGGTAGAGATGGTCGTGTCCAGCACCTCTACCTTCACATTGGCCAAAGGCTTTCCCTCATCATCCAGGACC
>DAOWCB010000294.1 GCA_030633795.1 Candidatus Aminicenantota bacterium
GAATGCAGATTGAAATGCTTCATCAGAGCCAGTATAACAGAAAAATCAGAAACGAGAGAGCCAGAAGCGGAGTAATGTAATCTCAATTTCCGTGTTACCACTCTTTATACCGGCTTTTAGGAATGGTTTTGCTCCCGTGCAGATTTTTAACGCCATTCCTCACCACTCTTCTCGGCGGCTCGGAACTGCGCACGTAAACTCCCAATTTCTACCACTCCAACCTCTGTTCCCGTGCTTGCCCGCATCTCTAATCCTTTAGCAAAGTCGTGCTCGATACAGCCTCACCGTCTGACTGCGCCAGATTCCCTCGAAGAACGGGTCGTAATGGCTAAATCTTCAATGGTCGCTTCAAACATCCCCAAAAGCCCAATTTATCACGGAAACAAAGATACTTACGATGTTTTTGCCCATGTTGATTGTCTTGGCAGAATTTAATATGATTGACAGACTTAAGTTATTAATAGATCAAAATGAAAGTGACCGTCTGCCAACTGGGTAATGATCCCGAAGCCTTTGCTCGTGATTGGGAGCTATTAGTGGCCCATGTGAAGACCGAAAAAAGTGATATGATTCTCCTTCCTGAAATGCCCTTTTCTCCATGGTTTGCGTGGTCACCGGAGTTTGATCCCACGATCTGGGAAAGTGCGGTCATAGCCCACCTGGAAGCTACGCATTTCCTCGAAAAACTATCTCCAGCTCTGGTTTGCGGTTCCCAGCCTGTCAACAAACAAAACAAACGTCATAACGAAGCGTTTATCTGGGCAACGGAATCGGGATTTCGTTCCGCTCACACCAAATATTATCTGCCCGATGAGAAGGGCTACTGGGAAGCCTCCTGGTATGAGCGCGGGGATGGGGATTTTGAGCCGATCCAGGCGAAGGGTGCACGCCTCGGATTTATCATCTGCACAGAAATCTGGTTTTTCCAACACTCCCGCTCTTACGGGAAAAAGGGCGTTCATTTGATCGCCTGTCCGCGTGCGGCTCCCAGAGGCACGCTGGACAAATGGTTGGCTGGAGGGCAGGCCGCAGCGGTCGTTTCCGGAGCTTTTGCTCTTTCCTCGAACAAAATCAATCAGGAAGAAGGAAAAGCGGATCTGGGAGGCCAGGGGTGGATCGTGGGGCCCAACGGAAAAGTGCTCTGTTTGACTTACCAAGTACATCCCTTCCTCACTCTGGATTTTGATTTGACAATAGACGTAAAATCGAAGGAGACTTATCCCCGATATGTCAAAGATTAAAAGCCGTGAAATTAGGCTGAAGAACCGCCCGATGGGGATGGCAACCGAGAACGATTTCGAGCTCGCCGAGGTCATGATTCCTGAAATCGAGGAGGGGCAAATCCTCGTGCGAAACGCCTTCATCTCAGTCGATCCTTACATGAGGGGACGCATGGGGGAACGGGAATCCTACATCGCTCCTTTCGAACTGGGAAAACCTCTGGAAGGCGGGTGTGTCGGTCAGGTAATCGAATCTAAGTCAGAAAAGTTCCAGGAAGGCGATTTTGTCCTGGGTAACAAGGGATGGCGGGAATTTTTTATGACAGATGGCCGAGAACTCGTCCCGATCGATCCTGATGTCGCTCCGATCCAGAACTATCTGGGTGTTCTCGGAATGCCCGGGTTTACAGCCTATGTGGGACTGTTGGATGTGGGACAGCCTAAGGAAGGCGAAACCATGTTTGTTTCGACGGCTGCCGGCGCTGTCGGTTCTCTCGTTTGCCAGATTGCCAAGATCAAGGGATGCAGAGTGGTCGGAAGCACGGGTTCAGAAAAAAAGGTCGCTTGGCTCCAGGAGGAAGCCGGTATAGATGCGGCTTTTAACTATAAGGCAACCGACAAACTAGTGGATGAACTCCAAAAACAATGTCCTAATGGGATCGACATCTATTTCGACAATGTGGGAGGCACCCACTTGGAGGCAGCCATAGATTCCATGAATAACCATGGTCGAATCGTCCTTTGCGGGATGATATCCATCTACAATGCCACAAGACCGCCCCGCTCCCCGAGAAATCTCGTATCTGCTATTTCCAAACGTTTGACTCTCAAAGGCTTTATCGTCTACGACCACAACGATCGCATGCTCCCTTTTCTGCATGACATGGGGCAATGGCTCAAACAGGGACAAATCCAATGGAAGGAGACCGTCGTCCGTGGCATCGAAAACGCTCCGAAAGCTTTCCTCTCTCTCTTCACCGGCGAAAGCTTCGGCAAAATGCTGGTCAAACTCTAGCATCGAAGATCTTTTGAACGAAAAAAATCTCCCTTTTTATATGCTTGCCTTGACAAGACATTTCTGTAATCATATATCTCATCAATAAAGAGGAGGTCCGAATGAAAAATAACCATTATCCTTGGCTCATTAAAGTATTGACTATTTTACCTGTCTTGTTTTTATTAATTCTTGTCCCTCAAGGATGCAAAAAGGGTGAAGAGGCAAAACAGCCTTCAGAAACCTTAGACTCTCCTGTCGCCAAAATCATTCCCAAAGAATTGACCGCACACGGACACACCCGGATAGATAACTATTACTGGTTAAACCAACGAGACAACCCCGAAGTCATCGCCTACCTGGAAGCCGAAAACACCTACAAAGAAGCGGTCATGGTCCACACCGGTGACTTTCAGGAAAAGCTATTCGATGAAATCGTCGGAAGAATCAAAAAAACCGATATGTCGGTTCCCAGCAAAGACCAAGGATACTACCGATACACACGATACGAAGCGGCTGGGGAATACCCGATCTACTGCCGTAAAAAAGGCAGTTTGGATGCCGAGGAAAAAATCGTTCTGAATGTCAACGACATGGCTCAAGGCTATGACTACTACAGCGTGGCCGGGTATTCAACCAGCTCGAATAACAACCTGATCGCCTACGGGATCGATACGGTCAGCCGGAGGTTATACACGCTCTATTTCCTGGACCTGACAACGGGAAAGATATTCGACGAAAAGATCCCCAACACATCGGGCCGGGCAGCCTGGGCCAATGATAACAAGACCGTTTTTTACATGCTCAAAGATACAACAACCCTGCGTTCCTACAAGGTGATGAAGCATGTTCTCGGAACTCCTGTTTCTGAAGACCAAGAAATCTATGTC
>DAOWCB010000337.1 GCA_030633795.1 Candidatus Aminicenantota bacterium
GACGAAGCCGACTCCTTCATCGCGGCTGCCCTGCGGTTTAATTTATCCCACCCCGAGATAACAGTGGTTCTTGCAGGAATGAAAGATGCCGCAGAGGTGGAATTCAACGTGAAAGTGGCAGAATCTGTCAAAGAGCCTGATCCCGAAGTTGCCAAACGCCTGATTCAAAAATTTGAATCCCTCGGTGAGTCCTTTTGCACCGGGTGTCAATACTGCCTTGAGCATTGCCCGGAAAATATCCAAATCCATCTTTATGCCGGATTGTGGGACCGGGTGCGGATGAAACTGCCTGAAGACACACACCGGGTATACAATGTATATCTGGCTGGTGAGGATCGCTGGCTCAAGGGGAAACGAGCTTCAGCCTGCACCCAGTGCGGGGAGTGCGAGCAAGCCTGTACCCAAAAACTTCCTATCTGCGAATACATGGAAAACATCGCCAAGTTCCTGGGCGAAGAATAATCAATAATTGCGAGTCACTGCCGATGATCTGAAGCGGCCTTATTATTCCTGTACATCATATCTGCTGATATACATGATTCCAGGCACTTCCTTTAGTTTCTGATAAAATCTTTTGTCGGCCGTGATAAGGAAACAACCCGCATATTGAGCACAGCTCAGATACGCCGAATCATAGACCGTGATTTCGTGCTGCCTTGCCAATTTCAAAGCGCTGTTCATGATCTGGTGATTCACAGGAATCATAATATCCATGGCATATATGCTATCGATTGCCTTAAGGATCAAATCGTCTTTTAAAGCTTTTTTATAGCGGAGAACATTGGCCGTTTCGTATATCAACAGCCCCGGAGCATACAAATCGATTTTTCGGGATCTGAAGTCTTCCCTGATTTGCAAGGCTTTTTCGAGGTCCTTTTCCCGATCTTGGGAAAACCACTTCAGGATCACCGAGGCATCAACAACAAATTTTATTCGGCTTTGGGAGGTCATTTGCGTTTGCTTCTCCAATTCCTCAGATCTTCCACCAAATCCATGTATCCAATCTTATTTCGAATCTCATCTTGAAGCTCGACAGCCTTTTCGATGCCCTTTCTTTTTTTGCGCTCCTTTTTTTTCTCTGTGAGAACTTCTACGTAGGTTTGAAATGCTTTGCGTATCAATTCTGATCGACTCATGTTTTCTTCTTTGCTCAATGCGTCTATTTCCTCAAGAATTTCCTGTGAGATGGAGATGTTGACTTTTGCCATTGTGCTTCCTTTACTGTAAGTATCTTATATTTCTCTACTATTGTCAACACTTTCTTCACTACTACTTTAGGGATAAATGATGCAGATCCAAAATATACCTTCAAATATAAGATATAACGATCACTTTAAATACTTTTTCTCATTAGAAAACGTGGCACATCTTAGGTTTTTAATTGTAATTTCCTGCAATTTTTTATATTTTAATCCTTGTTTCTCTAAGCAATGGCGTATTATCAATCCGGTTAAAAGGAGGCTTCTATGATTCACAAAAAGTTAACATCATTTCCAAAATTCTTAATGATTTCCTTTTTGATGCTTTTGGTTTTCTTTTTGGTCAAAGATCAGGTTTATGCGCAAAAGATTGACCCAAAGGTGTTCAAAAGCCTCAGGTACCGGCACATCGGACCGGTCGGGAACCGCGTGACTTCTGTTGTGGGCATACCTGGGAATTCACATGTGTACTTTGCCGGAGCAGCCTCTGGGGGGATATGGAAAACAGAGGATGGAGGTATCCGCTGGCGGCCCATTTTTGATAAGCAGGATGTGCAGTCGATCGGGTCTTTGGCAGTTGCGCCTTCCGATCACAATGTCATCTGGGCCGGAACGGGCGAGGCCTTTATCCGGAGCAACATCTCGATCGGAGCCGGCATTTATAAGTCGAATGATGGGGGGAAGAACTGGAAGCTCATGGGATTGAAAAAAACGGCCCGAATCGGGAGGATCGTGATCGATCCCAACAATCCGGATGTGGTGTTTGCCGCAGCCCTGGGACACAGCTATGGCCCTCAGGAGGACCGCGGTGTTTTCCGCACCAGGGATGGCGGAGAAACATGGGAAAAAGTACTGTTTGTGGATGAGAATACGGGTTGTGGAGACATGGCCATGGATCCCAACAATCCCAGGATTCTGTTTGCCGGGATGTGGCAGTTGGAGATTCACACATGGGGCAGGGAAAGCGGTGGTCCTGGAAGTGGCTTGTATAAATCCATGGATGGGGGTACGACGTGGAAGATACTCGAAGGCAGTGGATTGCCCAAAGGGCCATTGGGGAAAATTGCTCTGGCTATAGCGCCCAGCGATTCCAACCGGGTTTACGCCCTTATCGAGACCGGAGACGGTGTGCCCTGGAAGGGAGAGCAAACTTCAACCGGAGTGCTCTGGCGTTCCGATGATGGCGGGGACTCCTGGAAGTTGATGAGCCACGACCACAATTTAACCCAGCGTCCCCATTATTACTCGCGATGTGCCGTATCTCCGACCGATCCGGATGAGGTGTATTTTTGTGCGGTCCGTTTCCAAAAAACGAAAAACGGGGGAGAATCCTTCCAGATGGCGACTATGGTGGGCGGTGACAACCACGACATATGGATCGATCCCACAAACGCGGACCGGATGGCAGTCGGAAACGACCAGTACATCTCTATCTCGACCAACAGAGGTAAGAGTTGGCGAGGCTATGGGCTGCCGATCGCCCAGATGTATCATGTGGCTGTCGATAACCA
>DAOWCB010000174.1 GCA_030633795.1 Candidatus Aminicenantota bacterium
CAGCTCGGGGAGCTGACCCTACAACGGACCGTTTAGGGAATGGACCGATTGCAAGAAATGAATGTAGGGACCGTTTCCCAAACGGTCCGCTCGGGGAGCTGACCCTACAAATTGATTAAGATAGAAGCGAATGTAGGGACCGTTTCCCAAACGGTCCGCTCGGGGAGCTGACCCTACATCGGTCCGTTCGGGGAACGGACCCTACAAATATCATTACATTTTACTGAAGCAATGAAAGCGAGTACAAATGAACAAAAGAGACATTGAAGAGGCGCTGCAGCGCTCTGAATTACAACTTCGCGAAACCCTCGACGCCATGGGTGATGCCATCCATGTGATCGATAAAGACCGCAGGATCGTGTTGATCAACAAAGCCTTCATGCGATGGCTGAAAGAGCTTGCCCTCGATGAAAAACCTGTGGGAAAGGCATTCAGAGAAGTCTTCCCGTTCCTCCCAGCTAAAGTCGACAAAGAATATCAAAAAGTTTTTCAGACAGGAAAAACACTCGTCACAGAGGAAAAAACAAACATCGGAGAGAGAGAAATCTTCACGGAAACGAGAAAAATTCCCATTCTCGAGGGGGATGAGGTCGTACAGGTGGCCACTGTGGTGCGGAACATCACAGAACACAAAAAAGCCGAAAAGATCCAGGAGGCCCTCTACAAGATATCAGAAGCTGTCCATTCTGCAGAGAGTTTGGATGCGCTTTATCGAATCATCCATGAGACCATATCAGAATTGATGCCGGCAAAGAATTTTTACATCGCCCTGCATGATAGAGCAAAGAAGATGCTTCATTTCCCCTATTTTGTGGATGAAGAGGAAGAGAATCCCGGCTCTGAGCCTCTGGGAAAGGGATTGACGGAATATGTGCTCCGGACGGGAGAGCCACTGCTTGCGCTGCCCAAGGTGTTTAACGGGCTTGAAAAGAAGGGCGAGATTGTCTCTATAGGGCCTCCATCTATCGATTGGCTGGGAGTTCCCCTTGAAACCAGGAAAAGGACGATCGGCGTGATGGTGGTCCAGACCTATACCGAGGGTGTGCGATACAGCGAGGAAGACAAAAACATCCTGACATTTATATCAGAGCAGGTGGCCATGGCCATCGACAGGACAAGGGCAAGGGAGCGGCTGAATGTGGAGACGGCCTATTTGAACCGGCTTTTTGAGGGGGCTAAAGAGGCGATCGTATTGACAGACAAAGAGTGCAGGCCTATCCGCATCAACAGCGAATTCACGAGGCTGTTTGGATACACCCTGAAAGATTTTGGGAACCGGCCTCTGGATGATTTGATTGCGCCCGGGAAACTCCATGAGGAAGCCCATGAGGTGACAAAGATCACGGCCAAAGGTGAAAATGTGGATATTGAGACCGTGCGAAGGCGCAAGGATGGAAAATTGGTGCATGTATCGATTCTTGGGACGCCGATTGTGATCGATGGGAAGGTCGAGGCTGTTTATGGTATATACAGAGACATTACGGAGAGAAAGCGGGCTGAGGCAAAGATCAAAGACTCGCTCAAGGAAAAAGAGGTGATGCTGTATGAGATCCACCACAGAGTGAAGAACAACATGCAGATCATCTTGAGTTTGCTGAGGCTCCAGTCGAGGGAGGTGGAGGATGAGCAGACGAGGGAGATGTTTCTTGAGAGTCAGAACAGGATAAGGTCGATGGCGCTCATCCATGAAAAATTGTATCAGTCTGGGGATTTGTCGAGGATCGATATCTCTGACTATGTGAGGGGATTGGCAACGCATCTTGTGTCGGTTTATAGAGCGGAGGGGGCAGCCATCGGGTTGAGTGTGGATATTAAAGATGTGTATCTGGATATCAACAGGGCGATCCCTTTGGGATTGATCGTGAACGAGCTTGTGACGAATGCGCTGAAGCATGGGCTAAAGAAGAGGGCGAAGGGAAACATCCTTATTTCGATGAAGAAAGCGGCAAAGGGAAAATTTGAGTTGTCGGTCGCCGATACAGGTAAGGGGCTGCCGGAAGGATTCGATTTGAGCGAGACCGAATCGTTTGGGATGCAGTTGGTGACCGATTTAGTGACGCAGCTCGAAGGCAGCATCGAGCTGAAGCGAAAGGACATCGGCTCAGAATTTGTGATTAGGTTTTAAAATGGGGACAGGAAAAGGGGACAGTCCCCTTTTTTATGGGGTGAAGCGAAAAGGGGACAGTCCCCTTTTTTGTAGGGTCCGTTCGGGGGACAGGCCCTACATACGGTCAGCTCGGGGAGCTAACCCTACATTGCGGAGGAGAACCTATTGCATGTAGAGACCGTTCCCCAAACGGTCCGTTTGGAAAATATGGACCGCGTCGGGTACATTTTTTCAGGGGTGTTTTATGGTTAAAAGGTGGACTATTTGCTCTTATTTCTTCGTAGACGGAACACTTGACTGGTAATATCTTCAGAAGCTGATTTGCAGGCCTGTGCAGCATCTAAAGCCAATTTTGCAGATTTCTCATCAAAAATATCCCAAGGCAGCTTATATGAGGATTCATCTCCATAATCTGTCATAAAGTGTTCTTCAACACCAAGGATAAGGAATTCTGGCAATATCTCTTTTATCCTAGCTCTTATTTCCTCCGGAATTTTACTTTTTTGTATAAGTTTTGAGAGATGTTTTGCTGGTTCGTGTGTTTTCGGAGAGACACCAAAGACCATCAGTATGGCTTTCCCTGAATTCTCTACAGAAAGCTGGGCATTAGCTACACAAGAACGCCATCGTTTCAACTGAAAATCTTCTTGGGCCTCTTTGAGGAATCCTTTTGCCAAGTTAAGCCGGTAATCGACATCCTCACGAGAGTTCATGGAAGCCTTCCCAAGTCAGTTCCCAATCTTTGGTTGGGAATTTTTCAAATCGCCAGTAACCTTCCTGTCCTATCCAATGGCGTTTTAATCCAGAATGCTTAAGGGCAGCTAATGCTTTTTTTCGATAAGGCTCAAAATAATCTTCGCCGTAGAGGCAAATTCCATCCACACACACGTCCAATAACAAAGTTGTAAGATTTTTTTTAACTTCTTCGGGAGTTTTGGCGATTGTGTTTATCCGGAGGGGGACATCCCAAATAGCCGATCGGATTTGTTTTTGACGTTCAAGGGGTCGTTCGGTTAAATCCTCGATGACGATAAATATATCATGATCGCTGTTTTTTTTTGCTTGTTTTCGCGCTCTGGAGCCAAAGAGAACGACTGTTTTTAAACGATCACCGAATGCAGCTCTAAGCTGAGTTATCAAGTCATCATAGGCCGAATTCTTTCTCATGACAATCACAGATTGTGCTTATTGATGATTATTATAACATAAAAAAACGTGTAGTTTCCCATTTTCTGTAGGGTCTATTCCCCGAACGGACCGCAGTCCCCTTTTTGTAGGCTCGGTTCCCCGAACGGACCGCACGTGGACCGTTTGGGAAACGGTCCCTGCATCTCACAGAAAAAGGGACTGTCACCTTTTTCCAGGGGTGAAGCGAAAAGAGGACAGTTCCCTTTTTTCTATTGCAATTCCTCTTTTTCAATTCCCGCTTGTTTTAATATTGACAAAAGCGTTCCTTTCGGAATATTTCGTCTATGAGAAGGGACGACAATATATATCATCAATAATCGGTTCTCCAAGTTTTTTCATACTTTCCAAATAAACTGTTATCGCATCCAGCGCCATTTCTTTCGCTTCCTCTAAGTTCTTTCCATAAGTGATGCACCCTGGTAGAGTTGGGACAATAACCGTATAACCCCCTTCTGGTTCTGGCCTTAATATTATTCTATATGATAATTTATCCATGTGCTTTCTCCCTTAATAAAATGATATATGCCAAATCAACAAAAATGTTAACATAAATTTAGATAGAGCTCAATTTTCAACTTCATAAAAATAAATGAATCATGTGGGAAAAGGGTGACAGTCCCCTTTTCCGGTCAGCTCGGGGAGCTGACCCTACATTGCGGAGGCGAACTTGTTGTATGTAGGGACCGTTCCCCGAACGGTCCGTTCGGGGAATGGACCCTACAGTGAGGCGATTTATTCGATGATCGAACCCTACAACTAGATCGAGAAGCCATACCGGACTTTGCCAATTTCAGAATAATTCTGGGAGACTATATAAAACTCCTCGAACTGTAATTCATCTACGGCCTTTTTTAGCTTTCTGTAGTCACTCTGTGAGGGACTTATCTTGACTTCGTAAGCGACCTTCCTGTCCAGGACAAAATCGATCTCTATGCCATTTTTCTTTTCATAGAAATTGAGGTCGCCTCGAGTCCTTAAAATCTGGAAGACACTATTTTCAAAGAGATGCCCCATACTGAGTTGTGCAAAATGATTGACTAGGCCAACATCACAGAGATAAAACTTGGGCATTTTTCTCATTTCTGAGCTCCTTCCCCTTGTATAAGGGCGGATTGTTTTAATGAAATATGTTCCCTCGAGAAAGGTAATGTAATCATACAGAGTTGGAC
>DAOWCB010000171.1 GCA_030633795.1 Candidatus Aminicenantota bacterium
AACATTCAGCAAGCCTCTTGTAGACACGCTTTTCAAGATAAAACCCAAAGAACGTGCATTGATCAAGGTTGAAGACCAAAACGAGTTGTTTCACCTAGCCCTGTATTCCACAGAATTCAAATTGAGAGGACAAATTTTTTCTCTCGTATCCATCCAAAACATTCACAGCGAATTGGAGGAGAGAGAGATCGAAGCATGGCAGAAACTCATCCGGGTGATCACACATGAAATTATGAATTCCATCACTCCAATATCCTCGTTAGCCTCAACTATCAATGAAATGCTCAAGGATAGCTATCAAATCCCCGCAGCAAAACAAAAAATCGATTCCGAGTCATTGACAGATATTCATGAAGCTGCCCAGACCATCCAAAAAAGAAGTCAAGGTTTGCTTCATTTTGTCGATGCCTACAGGAATCTAACCATGATCCAAAAACCCAGCTTTCAGTTATTTCCAGTCAAAGAACTTTTCTCACGAGTAGAAAAACTCATGCAAACTAATATCAAAAAAAAGTCCATTCGTTTCCGGATAAATGTCGATCCTAAAACGTTAGAACTCACAGCAGATCCTGAACTCATCGAACAGGTCTTGATCAATCTTCTTCTGAACGCACTTCAGGCGATTGGAGGACAGAAAAAAGCGAAGATCGACTTGATCTCTAATCTGGATGGGAGGGGAAGGATTCTCATTCAAGTCAAAGACAATGGCCCAGGGATCGTTTCGGAAAATCTCGAAAAAATCTTCATTCCGTTTTTTTCGACAAAAGACAAGGGGTCTGGTATCGGTCTCAGCCTATCCAGGCAAATAATGCGTCTTCATCATGGTTCCATCACAGTCCAATCCGAACCAAAAAAACAGACAATTTTCACGCTAAGATTCTAACCATCACAGGTCCCATTCATCAAAATAGCGGGGTGTAGTGACTTTCCACCCTTTTTTCTTGCGGATCAAGTCGGAAAGACTGTGAGAAGATTCTTTTTCCCCATGAGTAAGAAAAAGACGGGCAGGTGGAGATCTGAAAGCATCCAACCATCTGAAGAGGTCCTGTTGCCCTGCATGGGCAGAAAATCCCTGGATCTGCTTGATTTTTGCCCTTACAGGATAACTTTTCCCATGTATGCGCACCCCGTGCTTTCCATCCAGAATTTGCCGGCCCAGTGTCCCACGAGCTTGATATCCCACAAAAAGAACCGCAGACTCGGGCCGGGAGATGTTGTGAACAAGGTGATGTTTGATACGGCCCCCTGTGCACATTCCTGAGCCTGCCAGAATGATTGTGGAACCTCTTATGGAATTGATGGATTTTGATTCGACAGTTGTCCGCGTCAATCTCAAGCCAGGGAATTCAAAGGGTTTTTTCCCGGCATTCAGAAGTTCTAACACATCGTTATCTAAATATTCTTGGTGCTGCACAAAAACCTCTGTGACATCCAAGGCCATCGGGCTATCGAGGAAAGTCATCAGATACGGGATCCTGTTCTGTCTGCTAAGACGCCCCAAGTGGAACAACAATTCCTGGGCCCGCTCGATGGCAAAGGTCGGAATTACGATATTCCCTCCTCTTTCTACCGTTTCATTGATGATTTCGCATAACAATCTATCTACATCTTCTGGGTCTTCGTGGTCGCGATTGCCGTAAGTGGTCTCCATAACTATGTAGCCCGCATGATCGAACACTGCCGGATCTTTCATCAGAGGCCGATTCCATTGACCAATATCCCCAGAAAACAGTACGGTTTCTTGTCGACCCTTTTCCCTTACGATCACCTCGATAATGGCTGATCCCAAGATATGCCCTGCATCATGGAAGCGCACTTCCCATTGGTCTTTGAGCAAGACGGATTTATTGTAAGGGACTCCCTGAGCTAAAGACAAAGCATGCTCGGCATCTTTCACAGTGTACAACGGGATTTCCGGATAAGGGCCCTTGCGTCCCTCCCTTTTATGCCGTTTTTTCTTGTAGGATGCATCTTCTTCATGGATCCGTGCTGAATCCAGCAAAACAATCGGCAGCAACGCTTCTGACGGAGATGTGAGCAAAATCGGGCCCGAGAATCCTTCCCGGACAAATTTTGGAATAAGTCCGCAGTGATCAAGATGGACATGAGTCAGCAAAAGCATATCGATGGTATCGGGAGCAACAGGAAAAGGATTCCAGTTCCGCGCTAAATATTCCCTTTCCTGAAAGAGGCCACAATCCACCAGCACGAGAGCTGATTCTGTCTCGAGCAGAGAGCAGGACCCCGTCACCTGTTGATTGGCACCGAGGAATTTTATTTTCATCTACTTGACACCTGAGAAAGCGAGTTGAGCAATATATCCGGCAATCGGTGGGAAAAAAAAGGTACAGGCCAAGCGAACAAAGGTGAATTTCCAACCCAATATCCCGATCTCCATAGGCAATCTTGCCACGGCCCATAGCGACCAGGCAGTCAAGAATGCGACCAAAGTTCCCACTCCTGCACCCGCTTTGAGTAGCCCAGCAACGACAGGCAGGCTGACATAGGGCCCACCAGGTGTTACACCGCCAGCCAGCGTCCCGATAAGGATTCCTTTTAAACCCGACTCCTCCCCTATCCACTTCGCTAGCAGCTCTTGCGGCAAAAGAACTTGAATCATCCCGGCCACGATAAAAGCGAACAACAGAAGAGGAATGATCTCCACGATCATCTTCAAGCCAGAATTTAATCCTTGGATGTGTTGCCCTTCTCCTCTTGAATAACCGATCGCCAGAAGAACAGTGGCCAATATAGCCATAATGATGGTTGGAATCAGCATGTTCCAATTTCTCCTTTTTTTTGTCACTTCTTAACTCGTCAATGACTTGTCTTGGATTTAATCCATTCCTCCCAGTTGCTGAATCGTGGAAAATACATTACGAAAAAAACGAAGGACAGAATCAGCAATACATAAAAATCTTGAACGTTGCCGCTTAAAAAGAAAAGCACCAAACCCAAAATTACTGGTACCTCGCAGAGAATAGCACTTATCATCGACATCCTTTGAAGATGGTTGATAAGGATTCTGGCTTCAACCGTCTTTATGCTTTTCGTTGCAGTCTCCCTAATGAATTTTATCAGGAAAATCTGAACCAATCCCAAGGCATAAAAAGCATAGCGAAGCCATAGGAAGTCGATTTTTTCCATTATTCCTTGGAAATCTGGGATACGCGCCTTGAGAACCTCGAACACGACAAGATATATGACCAGTGATAGCATAAAAGCGACATAAAGCATTGATGAAGTTTTGTAAGCTTTTTTCAAATCCTGATTGTAATCCATGTTTTTCTCCAAAGAATTCTTTTGCAGTATATGACATTCTTTTACGCCTGACAAATATAATGTCGTTTTGGGCTTACATATAAGAATGATTATTTCCCAAAAATATGTATGCTGGCCCGCCCCACTCTACAATTGCCGTACTGGCTAGGAAGTGGCCCAAGAAAAGGAAAGTGTTCCCCCGCAGAATACCAAAAGGTCGGCCACGTGGACAAAGTGGTTATCGATGATATCGTCAAATGGCTAGAAAAAGTCAAAAAATAGCGCTTAGGCTCCGTTGTTCTCTATTAACCCATCTATTAATTGTACAACCCGCTGCGGCCGTGATGAGATATTGGGATTATGAGTGATAACGACGATTGTATGTCCTTGGTGCCAGAGGTCTTGAAATACTGACAAAATCTCATCGCCGGATTGAGTATCAAGATTACCCGTAGGCTCGTCTGCTAGTATAAGGCTCGGATTATTCGCCAAGGATCGCGCAATGGCCACCCTTTGCATCTCGCCGCCGGATAATTCATTCGGTTTGTGATGAGCTCGTTTGGCAAGCCCGACTTTATCCAGCAATTCCATGGTCCTTTCTTTCCTGGTTTTTGTCTTCACTCCCATGAACAGCATCGGCAATTCCACATTTTCAAAGGCGGTGGCATATGGGAGGAGGTTGAAATTTTGGAAAACAAACCCGATCCTTTCGTTCCGGATTTCGGCCAACTGGTTATGATTAAAACTCTCGACATTTATATCTTCGAAGTAGTATTCGCCCGAAGAAGGAGTATCCAAGCATCCCATAATATTCATCAGCGTGGATTTTCCTGAGCCAGAAGGACCTATCAATCCGATAAACTCATTTTTCTTGATTTCTAGGTCGATCCGTTTCAATGCTTCGACCTTGACTTCCCCTGTTCCGTATACCTTACTGATCTCGTTCAATCTGATCATCCCATTCTCCTAATCATTCATACCTGAGAGCCTCTACAGGCTTTAGAGACGCCGCTTTTCTTGCAGGGAATACGCCGGCGAGAAATCCGATTACACCCAAGATAATGGCTGTCAAAAACATGATATCCGCTGAAATGACTGGGTGAGCCATAAGATCTGCCACATCCCCTTTCAACGGGAGGGCTTTGAACAGACTGACGGTCAGGAAAGAAAGAAGGATTCCGACCGCGCCTCCGATAAAGGCAATCATCAGCGCTTCCGAGACAAAT
>DAOWCB010000281.1 GCA_030633795.1 Candidatus Aminicenantota bacterium
AGTTCATCCTCACTGGCTTCGAGCACGCGTCTCAACATCTTGAATTTACCCATAGCCTGCTTGGCCAGCCTTTTGCAATCCCTGCGGGGAGTACCCAGAGTGAGCAGCAGCTCCAAAACCTCATAGTCCAAAAAACCTTGAAGACCTCCTTTCAGAAATCTTCTCTGCAATCTCTGGCGGTGCCCTTGAGTTTGATCCTTGGCATCATACATTTCCAATACAGAGGACGATACAACCGAGGAAAATGTCACATAAACGAAGATCTAAAAAGAAAAAATATAAAAAAAGGAGGGGATTAGTTTTTTTTGGCAGAGTAAAACCGGAGTCGATACAGTCTGTCGGCTTCTATGATCTTAAATCGCAGGAAATAAACTATTACAAAAACAGAAATCCACATCCAGGCAACAAACACCAAAATGCCTGTTTTTTGTTTTATATCCTGAGGACCGACAACGATCTTTTCCGGTTCTTCTTTCTCTTGAGGGGTGCTCTTCTGTGTTTGGGCCACATCTTGTTGGGCAGAACAATAGAAAACTCCGCCCCATGACAGCAAGAGCAGAAAAATTATGGCAGCGAGGAGAAAGGAAGGCCTTTTCTTGATCATAACAAACTCCAGACTGACATGATTAGGGCATACAGAATAAAAACATAAGCGAGGAGAGTGATGATTTTCCCCTTTGTTCCTGTCGGTCTATTATCGAAAAACGGGAGGAAAAAGAACAAAACACCTGCAAAAATCATCAGCAGGACAGCCAGCATCTCACCGCTTATAAAAAGGACATGGGCAGGAAAAATCTTCAGTGTCTGGAACAGGAAAAGAAAATACCACTCGGGTTTAATTCCCTCTGGAGCCGGGGCCATTACATCGGCAGCTTTTTCCAAGGATGGAGGAAAAAAAATGGCAATGGAAAAAAGGATCCCGACCAGCAAAAGCCAGACGATCATCTCACGAAAGACAAAATTCGGCCAGAAAGGGATTTCTTTCACTTTTTCCTGCTTTCCTTCCGCTTCGAGGGGAAGGCTCATTCCCTGTTTCTGGACAAGATAGATATGGATCGCCAAAAGGATGAAAAGGAAAACAGGAAGCATGCAGACATGGATGCCAAAAAACCGGGTAAGGGTATCCCCCGTCACATCTTCCCCGCCCCGCAAAAGATTTGTCACCCAAGCTCCCACTACAGGAATGGCGCGCGGAATGTCAGTTCCTACTTTGGTCGCGGAAAAGGACAGGTCATCCCAGGGAAGCAGATATCCCGTGAATCCAAAGAGCAGGGATATCACCAGAAGCAAAACACCGCTCATCCAGGTCAATTCTCTGGGCCTTCTGTAGGACTTGGCGATCCATATGCTCAAAAGATGAACAAAAACAAAAGCGATCATGAAGGAAGCAGACCAGCTGTGGACAGACCTGATGATCCAACCAAGGGGAATGTCAGTCATAATCCGGGCAACACTTGCATTCGCCATCTCCAGGGTTGGCTTGTAATACAGGACAAGCATGAATCCCGTGATAACCTGGATGGCAAAAAACAACAATATAGCACTTCCCGTGTAATACCAGATGGTATGCTTGTGTATGGGAACCGTTTTTTTTGTTAGG
The DNA here is from genome assembly GCA_030633795.1 of Candidatus Aminicenantota bacterium. Classification (GTDB taxonomy): domain Bacteria; phylum Acidobacteriota; class Aminicenantia; order Aminicenantales; family Aminicenantaceae. The sequence goes on from DAOWCB010000281.1 coordinate 1,601, forward strand.
AAATCCGTGATTCCGGTCAATCCAAACCGTTCATCCAGCCAGGATTGAATTCCTTTTCTCATGAATTTCCCTCTGGGCTTTCCTTCTGGATGATTAATTCTTCTTGCACGATGATAAGCGTAAGCCTCCGGAGTGGTTTTGGGGGAGGGCCGCCGATATTGATGCCGTTTTCATCGTACCAGCCATCGTGGCATGCGCAAAAAAACTTTCTTTGTTCGTTCAAGTAGGCCACGTTGCAATCCAGGTGGGTGCAGACGCCAACAAAAGCAAAATACATGTCGTCGTCATTTTTTTTCACAAGGCCTAACTTACTTCCCCAGGCAAAACTTCTCACCGAATTTGGCCGCATATCCTTAAAATCCGAAAAGGGAAGGATCACCTCATCCGGCTCCTGGTATGGGGGAAAAATAAATTTCACGACCGGATACACCAGAGAAGCCAAAAAAGCCCCTAACCATCCCCCGATAATACCGTTTAAAAATTGACGCCGGGAAAAAAGCGAATGTTTTAATTTCATCGTCCCAACCGAAAAAGCCGCTTAATTTTCTCAATCACTAATTTTTTTCTCAAGGCCACGATTCCATCGGCCGGCCGCACATCCTTAGGACAGGCCTTGTTGCACTCGAATATGGTATCGCATCCCCACACACCTCCCTCGGTGTTCACTCGGGACAAATCGGCAAAGGGCCTGATGTCTCTGGGATCCCTGACAAAACGATAGAGCTTCGCAAGGGCTGCAGGCCCCAGATATCTTTCATCCCTCGAGGCAACCGGGCAAGCTGCATAACAGCAGCCACACATGATGCAGTTGACGAACTGGAATATCCGATCCATATCCCGATCATCCACCAAATGACCTTGTGATGACTCGATTTTTTCGCTATGGAGATAGGGTTCGATCTTCTGAAGCGCTTCCCAGAATGGATCCATATCGACCACCAAATCTTTCTGGATCTCCAGATTGGGCAAAGGTTCGATCACGACCAAAGGAGAACGCAAGGACTCCAAGTCTGTACGGCAAGCCAGGTCAAAATTCCCGTTGATCACTATTGCACAGGATCCGCAAATGGCTTCCCGACAGCTATAACGGAAGGAGATGGTGCTGTCCTGGTCGTTCCGGATATCCATCAAAGCTTCGAGCACGGACTTTTTTTCCTCGCTCTCGTAGGAAAAATCCTGGAAATAGGGATCTTGGTCCTTTTTTGGGTCGAATCTCAAAATACGAAAGATGTAATCCATTTTGCTATTTAATATTTCCTTTCCTTCGGCTCGTATTTGTCGATTTTAACCTCTGTGTAGCTGATCCGAGGTTTGCCATCCTCGTAACTGACAACCGTGTGTTTCAGCCAGTCTTTATCATTTCTCTCGGGAAAATCCATCCGAAAATGAGACCCGCGTGTCTCTTCCCTGTTCAAACCCCCTAGGGTTATCACTTCTGCCAGATCAAGCATGGATGCAAACTCGATGATATTCACCAATTCCTGGCTGTACCGGAGGCAATGGCCCGAAATATAGGCTTCCTTGTAATCATCCCTTACCATCGAAATCTCCTGCAGAGCCGCAGCTAGTTCCTTTTTGTTG
>DAOWCB010000377.1 GCA_030633795.1 Candidatus Aminicenantota bacterium
CCAGATGTCCATGGTTCTCGAACAAGCAAACTTGAATAAAAAAATCCGTGAAGAAGAAAAACTGCGGAGCCGGTTGGAGAGATATCACTCTCCCCAAGTTGTCGACATGATCCTAAAAACCGCTGAAGGATCGAAGGACGACTTGTTAGAGGCAAAGGATGTGAGCGTCACTATTCTTTTCACAGACATCGTAGGATTCACCAGGCTTTCCGAGCGCTTGAATCCTCTGGATGTGAACATGCTCTTGAATCAATATTTTTCCAGGATGACAGATATCATATTTGAATACGAAGGGACTTTGGATAAGTATGTCGGCGACAGATTAATGGCTGTGTTCGGTGCACCATTGGAGAAAGATGACGATGCGGAGAGGGCTGTTCGAGCGGCCTTGAAGATGAGAAAAGAACTGGCTATGATGATGGAAAACGAAAGCCCGGATAAAAGGTTCGATGTACGTTTGGGAATGAACACGGGGCATGTTGTGGCCGGTAACATCGGTTCACCCAAACGTATGGATTACACGGTTATCGGGGATTCGGTCAACATCGCCTCCCGGTTGGAATCCAGCGCCAAACCGAACCAAATCTTGATAGGGGAGGAGACGTTTCGCCACGTGAAAGGGAAATTCAAAACCAAAAAGGTCGGGTCCAAAATCCTCAGGGGCAAAACGGAGTCTATTATGGTTTATGAAGTCTTGGATTGAGCTATGGAACACCTCAAAAAGTTTATCGCAACCTTACCTTTGTTTAAAAACTTCTCTAACAAAGAGCTCGAGGGACTGATTAAAAAAAGTCATGTAAAGACTTTTGCTCCACGGGAAGTGATAATCCAATTCGGCCAGCCGGGAAGATTCTTGGGAGTAATGCTCGAGGGCGAAGCAGAGGCTGTTGTAACCGGCAAGACGGGCGAGAGGATTCGGTTGGGTGGTTTGAAGAAAGGGAATTTCCTGGGAGAGATGTCTTTGCTGACAGGAGAGCCAACTAGTGCCGACGTCATCGCTTTAACAAAATGTGAGTTATTTTTGATTCCTCAAGCAGCTTTTTCGAGTATTTTGGCGATCAATCCCAGTGCTGTTCAAGTATTGGCAAAAACCATCACCGAAAGATTAAAAAGCCGTCAACAAAACGAAGATGAGCAGTCCCGGATCAGAGATGCTTGGCAACGTGCTCCCGATCCCTATGGGCTGAGATTGATCACAGCGTCTCCGCAGAAAATATTGGTTATCAACTGCGGAAGTTCCTCTCTGAAATTCAGTTATTTTGACACCTCCGATGAATCGCAAAATGTGAACGGGATTGTCGAGAGGATCGGATTCGAAAATTCTTCCCTCGTGTCCTTCTCTAAAGGGGAGAAGATGGCTAAAGACCTCGGGAAAGCAGGCTATGAAGAGGCCTTTGCAGCAGTGGTTAGTTTACTCACGGATGGGAAAAAAGGGGGGATTAAAGATCTCCGAGAACTCAGTGCAGTCGGCCATCGTGTTGTTCACGGGGGGGATAAATATAATCATCCTGTCATCATCGATGATGAAGTGGTAAAGGATGTGGATCAGTATGCGCGTTTGGCACCTCTTCATAATCCCCCCAACCTTTTGGCGATAAAAGCGAGCCAGAAGCTAATGCCCGATGTCCCTCAAGTAGCCGTGTTCGATACTGGTTTTCACCAGAAGATGCCATCCCATGCTTTTCTCTACGGTCTTCCTTATGATTTGTATGAAAAGGAGGGCATTCGCCGCTATGGCTTCCATGGAATCTCCCATCATTATGTCGCTCTCCGTGCTGCATCCTATCTGCAGCGCCGCTACAGGGAAATGAAGATCATCACCTGCCATCTGGGGAATGGAGCCTCCATATGTGCCATAGACCACGGTAGATCTGTAGATACGAGCATGGGATTGACTCCGCTGGAAGGATTGATCATGGGAACCCGATGCGGTGACCTCGATCCATCGACCGTTTTTTACTTGAACAAAGAAAAGGGATTATCTCTCGAGGAGATTGAGGATATCTTGAACCGCCAGAGCGGGCTTAAGGGGCTGTCCGGGATTTCCAGTGATTTGCGAGAGATCGAAGAGGAAGCCAACAAAGGAAACCAGCGGGCACTGCAAACCATCAACATCTTTTGCTACAGGATCCGAAAATATATAGGAGCCTATGTGGCGGCCATCGGCGGTCTGGATGCCTTGGTCTTCAC
>DAOWCB010000012.1 GCA_030633795.1 Candidatus Aminicenantota bacterium
CTGGGGCTAGATGCCAAAGAGTTCGTGAAAATAGTAGCCGGCAACTGCCCGCGCTGTGTGGTCATACCGGCTCATATCTGGACACCTTGGTTTTCCCTTTTCGGAGCCAATTCGGGTTTTGATACGATCGAAGAATGCTTCGAGGAGACGACACCGTTTATTTTCGCTCTGGAGACGGGCTTGTCGTCAGACCCTGCGATGAACTGGCGGCTCTCTCCTCTCGACAACTACGCATTGGTTTCCAACTCCGATGCCCATTCTCCATCGAAGATCGGTAGAGAAGCCAATGTATTCGATACGGAATTCAACTACGATGCCCTTGTGGATGCCATCAAGAGCAAAGACCCGGAAAAGTTTCTGTACACCATTGAGTTTTTTCCAGAAGAAGGCAAATACCACTACGACGGCCATCGCAAATGTGATGTGGTCTTCTCTCCTCAAGAAACCATCCAACACAAATACATGTGCCCCCATTGCGGGAAAAAACTCACGGTGGGAGTGATGCATCGTGTGGAAATTTTGGCTGATAGAGAAAAAGGGAATTTTTCACCGACACGAATTCCGTTCAAAAACCTCATCCCTCTGAATGAAATCGTGGCTCAGGCGCTCTCCAAAACATCCGAATGCAAAAGCGTCTGGGATATGTATTTCAAGTTCATCTACGAAGTCGGAAATGAACACAAAATCCTCACAGAAGTTCCGATCCATGACCTAGCACGCCTTTCTCCCGAAAGGGTGAGCGTTGCTGTGGACCGGATGAGAAAAGGCCAGGTCAAAATCATCCCCGGCCATGATGGAGAGTTCGGGAGGATCACCCTTTTTGATGAGGATACGGCTGAGGAGGAGGCGCAGGGCCAGCTGAAACTCTTTTAACCTGAACTATTCATAAAAAACACCGATGCTTTTTTACTGCAGCAATGTCAAGAATTTTCCTGCCATTGCTGCAAATGATCACAAAAACATTTCCAAAAGTACCATTTCTTTCGCGTTTATATAAACCTTAATGTTAGGGTTGGCTGGATCGGCATCGGCATTTTTTTACCCTTTGGGCGAACCGATCTTACTGCATCTGCTTTGTTGTGACCCATTTGCGGTGGATTACCACAGCTGCATGGGTCACGCCTCTCATCTACAGCAACCTCGGCTCGTGAATAATCCAGGTAAATTCATTTTTTTTAGGTTCCCATTTCAACTATAATAACCTTTACAGTTTGAGAAATCATAATGAAGCTTAACATCAAAGACCCCGAATTCAGTGAACACATCCGCCTGACTCTGCTCGCTGTCCTGGTGGGCCTTGTGGCAGGCTTTGCATCCATCCTGTTCAAACTCATGATACAGTTTTTCCAAAACCTCTTCTGGAGGGCAGAAAGTATCATATCTGTTGTTGCCACCCAGCCTTGGTATTTGACCATTCTGATTCCTGCGGCCGGCGCCCTTCTTATCAGTCCTCTCATCTATTACGGTGCCCGGGAAGCAAAAGGGCATGGTGTCCCTGAGATCATGGAATCCCTTGTATTCCGTGGGGGGCGGATCCGAACAAAAGTCGTAGCCATCAAGGCATTGGCCTCTTCCATCTGCATAGCCTCTGGAGGATCGGTAGGCCGGGAGGGCCCTATCGTCCAGATCAGCTCCACCATCGCATCCTCGATCGGTCGACTATTCCGAATTCAGGAAAAGGGATTGAGAACACTGGTCGCAGCAGGGGCGGCCGCTGGAATCGGGGCAACCTTTAACGCCCCGATCGCAGGCGCTCTTTTTGCCGTAGAAGTTTTGTTGGGAGAATTCGGGATTTATTCCTTTTCTCCGATCATCGTGGCATCGGTTATCTCCACGCTTACATCGAGACTTGTGACTGGTGATTTTGCAGCTTTTACTGTCCCCAAATACACACTGATCAGTGTCTGGGAGATCGGCCCCTACGTGCTTTTGGGAATAGTCAGCGGTTTGGTCGCAATTCTGTTTATCAAAGTGCTGTATTTCTTTGAGGACAAATTTGATGACCTCCGCATTCATCCTTTGATTAAACCGATTCTCGGCGGAATTCTCATCGGTGTTATCGGGCTCAAATTCTCGCATATTTTTGGCGTGGGATACGAATCCATTAACGCCTGCCTCACAAACAATCTCGGATACCTGCTGGCACTTGTGCTTGTGTTTGCCAAGATCCTGAGCACATCTTTGACACTCGGTTCCGGGGGATCGGGAGGAATATTTGCTCCGTCTCTCTTTTTGGGCGCCATGACGGGAAATTTCATCGGATCGCTTTTCCATCAAGCTTTTCCCTCTTCCATCTCCTCACCAGGCGCTTTTTCTCTTGTTGGAATGGGCGCAGTCGTGGCGGCTGCTACCCATGCTCCGATAACAGCCATCATCATCATCTTCGAGTTGACAAACGACTACAAGATCATCCTTCCCCTCATGTTATCCTGTATCATCGCCTCCTTTATGACGGTCGGAGTGCATAAAGAATCCATCTACACAATGAAGCTCAAGAGGCGGGGCATCATTTTCAGTGAAGGCAGGGAAGTCAACATACTCAAATCATTTGCGGTCAAAGACTTTATCAGTCATGACTATCAACTTTTCATCAACACAGAACGGGTGGGAAAAATCATCGATCAAGCAATCGGGAGCAAGCACCACTCCTTCCAGATTGTGGATGCGGAAAACAACCACATCGGATGTTTTGCGCTCAACCAATTGAAAAACCTGTTGGAAGAAAAAGACATTGTCGATTCTTTCGTCATCGCCCAAGATCTAGCTGTCACAGATATCAAGCTCGATTATGAAGATAACCTTGAAAAAGCCATGAAGATATTCGGTCGTACCGATGTGGCCGAAATTGCCGTGCTCCAAAACAGAAAATTCGCCGGTGTCGTTAAGAGAAAGGACGTCATCGAAGCCTACAATCACGAGATAATAAAAAGAGAGGCAGCAGCAGGGCTCGTGCAGAAGATGAAATTCACGACGGACATGCAATCTTTTGATTTCGGCACAGGATATAAACTCATGGAAATCGACGCACCCCTTGCTTTCTGGAACAAGAGTTTGAAAGAACTGGATCTCAAGGCATTTCATCGCATCGATGTTCTGCTGATCAAAAGAAAGTACCCGCCTCAAACCATCACCATTCCTTCGGGCGATGAGGTCATTCGAAAAGGAGACCGATTGATAATCGCAGGCCCAGAAGAAAATATCTCTGAAATAATATCGGGCAAAAGGGAATAGTTCTCCCGTCACAAACTCAATCCAGGACAAACTGGTTCTTGTGGTGTTTCTTGACAAGCCCAGGTCGGGAATATATATTTAGTTGTTGAAGCGGAGGACATCATGGAAATCGAAATGAAGATAAAAGGCCTGGTCGTTGATCCTCTTTCCAAAATGCCCATCGTGGTCCTTGAAGATCCTAAGAGCGAACGCATGCTCCCGATTTGGATCGGAGTATTCGAAGCAAACGCCATAGCTCTTAAAATCGAAAACATCGCCACCCCAAGGCCAATGACACACGATCTTTTGAAGACTTTTTTAGAAAAGACCGGTCTCAACATACAGAGGATCGTTGTCAACGATGTTAAAGACAACACCTTCTATGCCACGATTCACTGTCTACAGGATGGGAATCCTCTTATTATCGACTCTCGTCCCTCCGACGCAATCGCTTTGGCCCTCCGTGTCAAAGCCCCCATCTTTGTCGAAGAATCCGTTGTCAGCAAAGCGCAAAGCTTGAAATTCGATGAAAACTTGGAAGATTCGGAAAAGCTCAAAACGTGGCTGGAAAACTTACAACCCGAAGACTTCGGCAAATACAAAATGTAAATTCTGCATACATCTCAGTCTACGTTTTTAGCGTAGAGATAAGGTACAGCCCCACAGCACCAAAAATGAGACTGGGTCCCCAAGCTGCTAAAAAAGGGCTCAAGTAATTCACATACCCCAGACTTCTGAAAGTTGCGATGGCTCCCCAGTAGACTATAGCGATGATCACGCTGAGACCGATGCCGACCAACGTTCCCCGTTTTCCCATCGAGAATGCAAACGGGATTCCGAGCAACGCCATAATGAAGCTCGCCAACGGAAAAGTTAATTTAAAATTCAAGTCGACCTTGAACTTTATGGTTTCGAATCCCCTTTTTTCTATCTGCCCAATATAATCCTGGAGTTCCTTGTAACTCATCTGATCGGGTTCCTCCCACTCCTTCAGGAAATAGTTACTATCCTCCCCATGAGATATCCTTATGGTTTTTTGTGTATCAAACTGGGTAACTCGTGATCCGGAAAATTCCCGAGCCCATGCATCCGAGAGCACTAAGTCTTGTTCCGCAAGATATCCTTTTTCAGAAAACACCCTTTTTTCCAGCGACCAGGAGGCAGAGTCAATATCAAAGACCGAGAACTGGCTGAAAGCAGAAGTATTCTGGTCAAAATACCTGTAATGATAGATTCTATCTTTCATGCTGCTCAACATCCACCGACGATCCAAATGCCCATAGCTCCGGGCGGGCAAATCTTGGATCTTGTTCCAGACCTGTTCGGCTCTTTTGTTCGAGTATGGAAGGATATATTCCTGAACATAAAACGAACAAAAGCTAACCAATCCAGATAACACGAGAACAGGGATCAAAATTCTGTACAAGCTGATTCCACAAGCCTTCATGGCAGTTATCTCATTGAATTTGGTCAAAAGCCCGAGGGAAAGGAGTATGGCTATCAGTGTTGTAACTGGGAAGATGTATTGCATTGACTCCGGGATTTTGTACCAGATAAAAGAAAAGAGAAGGCTTATGGGCTTGTTGTGCTCGTACACACTGTCTACCCTTTCGAAAAAACTGATTATGGCGGAGACAGAAAGCATACTGATAAACACAAACCCGAATATAGCCAAATATTTCCGCATGATGTAACGGTCGATAATATTCGGAAACGGCAGGGAATAGCGGGGGAGGCTTGTCGAAAACCGGGCGGATTTTGGGATCGGGCTGGCTTTTTTTTTAACTTTTGAAAATGAAGGGAGGGGAAATATCGATGTTTCCCTCACCGACTGGATAAAGAAATACAGGCCGACCACGAGGAAAAGGATGTTCGGCCCCCACATGCCCAGAAAAGGGGAGATTCGCCCTTCCATAGCGATTTGTTCCCCGGCAGTGATCATGATGTAGTAGACAAGGATGATTCCTATGCTGAGAGTAAAGCCACTGGTTCGTCCTCCCTTTTTTGTGAAAGCTCCTAGTGGGAGTCCCAACAGCGCAAAGATAAAACAGGCAAACGGAAGAGCTATCTTTTTGTGGATCTCGATCCAATGGGATATTGATTCCCTTTTCTTCAAATCGAAGAGAACCGTGTTCTTCTGATCTACGGGGAACACCTGAAGTTCCTGTCTTATCCCAAAGCTATCCTTCCATAATTCTTTTATGTCCTTTTCTCGGACTCTTTTTTTGGCACCTATCCTGGGAAACGCCCCCTCCACATCCAATTCCTCTTCGTAATGGCCAAAGGATGTAATTGTGTAATCCTCTATGTCGTTGAGGGGGTAGGAGTGAATCATGCCATCAAAAAGCTCTATAGAGGCTCGTCTTTCTTCGGGATAAAAATTCAATCTACCCTCTCGAGCAAGAATGACCTTGGGCTCATCGGGAGGAGTGGCAAAATACATGAATATATTTTGCCACCCCATTTCAGGATTGATATCCTGTATAAAAAGTACGGTGTTCGGCATGGAATCATTGAATTCTCTCGGATTGATATTGAACTGAACCCTTGTCAATACAGACTCTGAAAAGGTCTGGACCCATTTGTAATTCGCTCTGGGTGCCAGATACAGGGTTAAAATCGATGTGACAAGGAATCCCAGAAACGAAAAAAACAGCACGGGGCGCAAAAGCCTTTTGTAGCTAATGCCCAAAGTTTTAAAGGCTGTAATTTCTGCGTCCGTAGACATCCGGCTCAATCCAGCAAGGATGCCCATCAGGACGGACATCGGGATGGTAAAGGCAAGCACAGAGGGAATGAGATAAACAAGCAAGTCCAGAACGACCCGGAGAGGCACTCCTCTTGCGATCAGAAGCTCTGACAACAGAAGGATCTGATTCATCAAAAGAACAAACGAATAGACCACAAGTCCAATCATAAAAGGAGGGATTATTTCTTTGAGGATGTAGCGGTCAAATAGTCTGAACACTACGGTAGTTATACCACAGAATACCTAAATTAAAAAACCTGGAGCCTGGATTATTCACGGGGGTCGAGATTGCTGCAGCGGCAAGGCAGCAGCTCACGCAGCTGTAGTGAACTACTGCAAGTGAGTTGCAACGAAGTCGATGTGGTGAGATCGGCTCGCCCGCAGGGGAAAAATGGATGATGTCATCGACGGTTTTTATAAATAATTCAGAAAAAAAAAGGCTCTGAGCTCTTGAGAGCTCAGAGCCTTTCGATCTTCTAGTCGAACGATCAGTACATGTCACCGCCAGGAGGCATCATCGGCATCTTAGGTCCTTTATCCTCTTCAGGAATGTCAGATACCAAACCTTCGGTGGTCAACATGAGCCCAGCAATACTTGAGGCATTCTGCAAAGCAATCCGGACAACTTTCATCGGATCCAAAATGCCACCTTTCACCAGATCTTCATACTTTTCTGTGAGAGCATTGAATCCTTTATCTTGATCCAGTTCCTTGACTTTTTCGACAACAATAGATCCTTCATAACCGGCATTGTTCGCGATTTGGCGGAGAGGTTCTTCGACCGCTCTCTTGATGATATCCACACCGATCTGCATGTCGCCTTCAACTTTTAATCCTTCAAGTGCCTTTTGTGTTCTCAAAAGCGCAACTCCTCCACCGGGAACGATTCCTTCTTCAACAGCAGCTTTGGTCGCATGCATAGCATCTTCCACGCGGGCCTTTTTCTCTTTGAGTTCGGTCTCTGTAGCAGCACCAACTTTTACCAGGGCTACTCCACCGACCAGCTTGGCCAACCTTTCCTGGAGTTTTTCTCGGTCATAATCAGAAGTCGTCTCATCGATTTGAGTTCTGATCTGCTTGATCCGGGCCTTGACTTCTTCCGAATCGCCTCTGCCTTCTACGATGGTGGTGTTGTCTTTGTCGATGACAACTTTAGCGCAATTGCCCAGCCAATCGATGGTCACACTGTCAAGCTTCACACCGATATCCTCTGTGATGACTTTCCCTCCGGTCAAAACAGCGATGTCTTCGAGCATGGCTTTGCGCCTGTCTCCAAAACCGGGCGCTTTTACCGAGGCACAGGAAAAAGTGCCTTTCAGTTTGTTGACAACCAAGGTTGCCAAGGCTTCGCCTTCAACTTCTTCCGCAATAACCAGGAGGGGTTGCCCCATCTTGGCGACGTTCTCGAGCAAAGGTAAAAAATCTCTCAGATTGCTTATCTTTTTCTCATGAAGAAGAATGACCGGTTCTTCCAAAACAGTTTCCATCCGGTCAGGATCGGTGATGAAATAGGGGGAGAGATAACCGCGGTCAAACTGCATTCCTTCCACGATATCCATCGTGGTCTCCAGACCTTTGGCCTCTTCAACCGAGATCACACCATCCTTGCCAACCTTATCCATGGCTTCAGCAATGATTTTTCCGATGTCTTCATCGTTATTGGCAGAGATGGCACCCACCTGGGCAATCATCTCACCGCTAACATCACGGCTGATCTTCTTCAGCTCATCGACGACCATTTTGACCGCTTCGTCAATTCCCTTCTTGATAAGGTTAGGATTGGCTCCAGCCGTGACATACTTCATTCCTTTAGAATAAACGGCTTGTGCCAACACCGTGGCTGTGGTTGTGCCGTCTCCCGCCACATCAGAAGTCTTGGAAGCCACTTCTTTGACCAACTGAGCACCCATGTTTTCCAAAGGGTCCTGCAGATCGACTTCTTTGGCTACTGTGACACCATCTTTCGTGCTGGTCGGAGAACCGAACTTCTTCTCTAAGATGACATTCTTTCCCCTTGGACCCAGTGTCTCCTTAACAATATCGCTTAAAGCATTGATTCCCTTTAAAAGGGCCTGTCTGGCATCGTCACCAGTTATGATTTGTTTTGCCATTTTTTCTCCTTTTTACCAATATTAGGTGATTTTTGCGAGTATCTCTTCTTCGCGAAGAATCACATGCTCTTCGTCTTCAATCGTCACTTCTGTGCCGCTGAATTTTCCGATGAGAACTTTATCACCTTTTTTTACATCGAGAGGAATAACCTTTCCGTCTTCACCAACACGGCCTCTCCCCACTGCGATAACTTTGGCTTCCTGGGGTTTTTCCTTTGCCGTATCAGGAATGATTATTCCGCCTTTTGTGGTCTCCTCCGCCTCTAGCCTTTTGACCAGGACTCTGTCGTGTAGAGGAATCACCTTCATTAGAACCTCCTATTATGATTTTTAGCAGTTTATGAGGGAAAGTGCTAATATAAGAAAAAACTTGTGGTTTGTCAAGCAAAAAATGAAAAAATTAGCACTCTATAGACAAGAGTGCTAATTTCCAGAGGTGCTGTGTCGTTTTATACAGACCAATTAACCTGGATAGTTCATGCTGCATTTACACGATTTTTAATGTTTTGCAGAGGTTGTGCAGGGTATTGCGATGAATGCCAAGTGCTTGAGCCATTTTTGTTTTATTCCCGTTATATGTTTCAGAAGCTGTTTCTATGTAGATTTTTTCAAATTCCTTTATGGCTTCTTTTATCGGTAATTCCTTTTCCACCATCTCTTTGATCAAGAGTACCATTCGTTCATGGATGGTGGGCATTTTAGACTTTTTTGACATCTTTCCCTCTCTTTCCCATGATCTCCTGATAGGCCTCGTTGAATTTATCCTTCAGCTCTTGAGGAATAAGGATGTATGCGGTTTTGGCGATTTCGATACAATAAGGAGAAAGCTGGGACTCCTCTAATGCTTTGGCATTGATAGGGAATATGAGAAATCCAAAGACTACAACGCAGCAGATGAGCACGCCCTTAATGAGTCCAAAACCTGCCCCTAATAAACGATTCAATGACTTGAAAGGCCCCCTGACTGCTTTGGCCAATAAAATATTTATCACCCAGCCGATGCACAAAAAAACCACAAATATCAGAAAAAAACCTAATAATTGGGCAAGCACATCGTTGCGGATGAATTTGAAGATCTCAGACCCGTAAGAATAATATTTTACCGCCAGAACCAAACCCACGACAACGGCAAGAAGCCCGATGATTTGTCTGATAAATCCTCTTATGGCCCCGATGATAATGGTTATGGCTACTATCACAAGAAGAAGAATGTCTAACCAGTTAAACACCATTTATGGCCTCCTTTTCCTCAATTCCTCCACCATCCAGTAACCTCCATGGTTTAAAGATCCAAACGGTATGTGAGGTTTGATCGTTCCATGAAAATCTGAACCAGCCGTAGGAACAAGATCAAGATCGAGAGCCATCTGATTGTAAAGCTCGCTCTGTTCGGATGAGTGGTAGGAGGTATAAACTTCCAATCCCTGAAGTCCTCTTTTTTTCAATGCCACAAGGTCTTGTTTCTTTACATTCTGAAAATAGGCTCCAGGATGGGCGAGAACAGGAACCGCTCCTGTCTGGGAAATGATATCAAGCACCTCCAAGATGCTCAAGTTTTGCCGCGGCACCGAAGCCGGTTTCCCTTCCATAAAATAGTCCTTATAGAAGTAGTACGGCGCCAACGGACGATTTTCTTCTTCCAAGTATTTTCCCAACATGGAATTCTTATCCTCTTCTGCTTTGCGGAGGAGGATCTGGGCAATCGTGACACCAAGCGGAGGAAAAGGACCAGTTTCTTTTCGAACTTCCTTCCAGGTAATATCAAAACCAAGCTCCTGGAGTTTTTTGATCCTCCCACGGGCTTCTTTCACCCGTCTTTTTGCCACCTTAGAGATGAGATCGGAAACAATCTTGCTCTTCCAGTCGACAAAAGGAAGAAGGAGATGAAACTCCCTCTCTTCAAATAGGGTTGTGAGTTCCATGCTGGGGATGATCTCCACCTTTGATTCCTTTCCATAACGGAGTGTTTCCGGGTAGGCTGCAACGGTATCGTGGTCGGTTATAGAAATCGCTTTCAGTTTTTTTTCTTTGGCAAGTTGAACGATATGAAACGGAGAAAAATCCCCGTCGCTGCTCTTGGAAGAATGGATATGGAGGTCGATGCAAGAAGGCATCACAACTCGGTTTTATCAGATAAGAGACAGAAGATTTCCATGTACCTTTCAAAAGTCTGCTGGATGATCTCAGGAGGCAACAGGGGAGGAGGTGAATTCTTATCCCATTCTGTGCTGTCCAGGTAATCCCGGACAAATTGTTTATCGAGACTCAACTGAGATTTCCCCGGACAATAGTGCTCCATCGGCCAAAACCGGGAGGAATCCGGCGTGAAGATCTCATCTACCAGGATGAGTTCGTCTTCAATCAGGCCAAACTCGAATTTTGTATCCGCGATAATGATCCCTTTGGATAAGGCATGAAAAGTAGCCTTCTGGTAAATCTCCAGGCTTACGGCCTTTATTTTATCGGAAAGTTCTGTCCCCACAATCTTCTGCATCTCTTTGAACGAAATGTTGATATCATGTCCCTCCTTGGCTTTAGTCGCCGGGGTAAAAATGGGCTCTTCCAATCTATCTGCTTGTTGCATTCCTTCCGGAAGCTTTACGCCGCTTGTCTTTCCTGTAGCTCTGTAATCTCTCCATCCTGATCCGGCAAGATACCCTCTTACCACACACTCGACCGGTACCACCTCGGTCTTTTTGACAAGCATGGACCTCTTCTCTAGTTTCTGCTTCTGCTCACGGAGAACCTCGGGATATTCATCCACATCTGCTGTGATCAAATGATTAGGACAGATCAACTCGGTGTGGCCAAACCAGAACAGAGAAAGCTGTGTGAGTATCTTTCCCTTATCCGGGATGAGCGAAGGAAGCACATAATCATAAGCGGATATGCGGTCTGACGCAACGATCAGGAGATTTTCTTCGACTTCATATACTTCTCTTACTTTGCCTTTTTTAAAAAGCTTCAATTCAGGGATGGTAATTTCGGAGTACATTTTATCCATTTATTTTTCCTTGCAAAGAATTTAACCTGAATAATCCAGGTTAGTTTACACGGGTAGATAAAGGATAAAAAAATTGGAATCAAAAAGCAACAAAAATGCAACAGAATGCATTCATGCCCAAAAACGATTAGGGAGATGATTTCCCGATAAAGCTCAACATGCGGCCTTCCTTTTGCTTAGAACGCCTGTAGGAAAGAAGAGATTCCTCGCAACAGGTACAGAGGTCTACCGAAGAAATATTCGAATCTTTGGCACCCCCATCCAGCAACTGGTGTCTAGTCGCCATCCGCAGATCAAGATAAAATTTCCCGGCATGCTGTGGATGAGGAAGAAACACATCATTTGTCAATCCCCTCTCTTCGAATTCCTTTCTAACATCCTCTCCAACCTCATAACAATCTTTCCCTATGCACGGGCCGAAAGCGATCAACAGGGAAGAGGGATCACACTGGAAATGTTCCTCCAAGCATTTGACAACTTTTCGGACCAACTTCTGGCTTGTGCTCTTCCAGCCACAATGAACAGCAGCAAGGGCTTTCGTTTTCGGATCTACGATCAAAACAGGCAGACAATCCGCTGTTTTTATGACAAGCAATATATCTTGACGATCGGTCAGCAGAGCATCTCCAGTCAGCACATCCTCGGGAAAATCGTCAACAATGTGGAGAATATCAGAATGGATTTGACGCAAAAAGAAAAGCTTGAAATTTCGCAGTCGAGGATGGGCCTCGAAGTCGTTTTGTTGCCAGTCCTTGTTGCCAAAACCATGGACAAGAAAAGGAATTGTTTTCCATTCGGGAATAGTAAACAAAGCCATAGAAACAGGTTTCATACGCATTCTTTTATATCTTCTGGATGAGGAAAAAACAAGTCATTTCATTCTTATTTAAGCATCCTTATTTCCGTGATAAATTGGGCTTTTGGGGATGGTTGAAGCAAC
>DAOWCB010000202.1 GCA_030633795.1 Candidatus Aminicenantota bacterium
CCTTTTCGGGCATCATACGAGGGATTCTCTGTCTGCAGATAGGAGTCATCGTGCTCATCATCCAGTATGATCAAACCGATATTGCTCAAAGGCGATAAAATGGCTGAACGAGGCCCTACCACGACATCTGCTCGGCTTGTCTTGATCCGTTCCCACTCGCTTTCTCTCTGCTTCGCAGTCAATTGGCTGTGAAAAAGCGCCACGTTTTCTCCCAGTTTTTTTGTAAATTTTTCTTGAAGAGATGCCGTCAGCTTAATCTCAGGAACGAGAAACAGGATCTTTTTCCGGATGTTCAGAATTTTTTTGATCAAATCAAAGTATATGGCTTCCCTTTTTTGTCTAGAGGCGTGGAGGTAAAAAGACCAAAACATTTTTTTTCCCAGGGATTCAGAAATAATACTGGAAGCCCTGAAGGATTCCTCATCCAAAGAAAAATCCATCTCCAGCTGCACGGGAGTCAAATCAGCCTCATTCTCTACCCGCCGGTGAATTTTTTTCAAATCGCTCTGCGCTAGGATCAGTCCCTTTCTTTCTAACCGGGCAAGAATTGATGATAGATTTTTTTGCTTGATTTTTCTTTTGATGAATGTCCGTGTGTAAGCCCGGTTTCGAAGGAGTTCCAGAATCTCTGTTTCTATCTCAGTAAGCGGCTTGCTTTGGAGGACTTTTTCCCCTTCTTCGGAAAGAGACATTTTTACCCGACTCTTAGGGACATAGGAAGGAGGAAGCGCCGCTTGAAGCATCTCTCCCCAAGAGCAAAAAGATGCGGCGCTGAATTTCTGCGTAAAAGAAAGAAATTCGCCGGTAAAAACAGGCTTTTCGTCCAGGACTTCTCGGATGTCCTTCAGCGCGTAATTCTCCTTTTTTTTCCGGGATTTAAGCCCGACTACAAATCCTGTTATTTCCCTCCGATGGAAGGGGACCAAAACCCTAGATCCAATCTGAGCCAGAGCTTTGCTCGTCTCCGGAATCACGTAGGTGAAGGTTTTTGTCAGGGGAAGGCCTAATACGACTTCCGCATATAGACTCATTTTTTGCCCAGGAAGGCCATTACCTTTTTCATATCTTCCCAGACCATTTTTTTGAGATTTTTATTGCCTTCGTTTCTGATGAGATAAGAAGGGTGAAAAGTGGGCATCACTTTGATGTTATCGAAGTTATGAAAATCACCTCGTAAAGCCGTCATTCCGAGAGAACTCCGGATGAATAAATCGGCTGCCACTTTCCCCAAAGTGACTATGACTTTCGGGTTGATGAGCTCGATTTGAGCAAGGAGATAATCCTTGCAACTTGCGATCTCTGTTCCATGGGGATTTCTGTTGCTCGGAGGACGGCATTTGACTATGTTTGTGATGTACACTTCATCCCTCTGGAATTTCATGGCATGGATTATCTTTGTCAGCAGTTGTCCGGCCCTTCCGACAAACGGCCTTCCCTGCATGTCCTCATCACGACCTGGGGCTTCTCCGATAAACATAAGTTCGGCGTTCAGGTTCCCATCTCCTGGTACAACGTGTGTCCGAGTTTGCGCAAGGGGGCACTTCTGACAATTCAGGATGATTTCTTCCAAAGATAAAACAGAAGACTCTCGTGTGACAAACTCAACACCGAGAAGAGAAAGGAACTTTAGCTTTTCTTCCACCTCACTCAGGAGTTTATCAGGATCCTTTGCCAATTTTCTCCTCGATCACATCTATAATCATCGCACTGATTTCCGATTTTGTCCTTTTGCTGGAGCGAATGCTCTTTCCATCGGGAAACACAAGAGTGACCTGGTTATAATCAGAGCCGAATCCTGATCCCTTTTTTTTGATGTCGTTGGCCACGATCATATCCAGGTTTTTCTGGATGGCCTTTTTCAAGGCATTTTCTTTTATCCTTTCTGTCTCTGCTGCAAATCCCACCAAAATCCTTTTTCCTTTCTTTTTCCCGAACTTCTGCAAGATATCCAGCGTTTGGACAAGATGGATTGTCTGGGATTTTTTCTGCTTTTTTATCTTCTGGGAGGAAACGGTCGAAAACTTATAATCCGCAACGGCGGCTGCCATAATGAGCACATCCGCCTTTGGGAAATGCCGGCCGACCTCTCGTTCCATCTCCTCTGCCGTTTGCACCCATTTAACACGGGCGCCTGGCGGAGGAATGATATGGGTAGGCCCTGAAACAAGAATCACCTCAGCACCGCGCTGTAAGGCCTCCCCGGCTAATTCATATCCCATTTTGCCGGAGGAAGGATTGGACAGATATCGAACAGGATCAGAGTATTCCCTGGTGGGTCCAGCTGTGATCAGAAATGTTTTTCCCACAAAAGATTGGCTTTTGCGCAAGAGTTGGAGGCTCATGTTCACAATTTTTCCGACAGGAGCAAGCCTGCCCCAGCCCTCGTCCTTACAGGCTAGATATCCTTTTTCCGGCTCGACAAACCGGATCCCCATCTCTCTGAGCTTTTTTATATTTGATTGGGTCTGTTTATGAAGGTACATAGCCTCGTTCATGGCTGGAGCGATAAGAATCGGGCACTTGGCAGCAAGATGAAAGGTCGATAAAAAATCGTCGGCTATACCTGATGCAAACTTGCCGATCATGTTTGCGGTGGCTGGAGCCACAAGAAGGAGGGAAATTTCTCTGGCTAATTCAACGTGGGTGATTTCATCGGGAATTTCATCTTCGAATAGACCGACGATCACCCTCCGACCTGTGAGCGCACTGAACAGGCGGGGTGAAATCAACCGGGCGGCGTTTGCAGTCATGATCACGCGCACTTCACAATTTTCTTTTTGAAAACTCCTGATTATCTCGCAGGCTTTATAAATGCTTATGGACGAACATATTCCCAGCGCTATCTTTTTCATCGTTCCCTTTTAATCCCCTTCCGCAAAACTCCGCAGTATAGGCATGATCTCTTTTTCTCTGATTTCCCTACGGCATCTCTGGCTCAATATGACTGATTTTAATTCCTCCACAGCTTTGGACAATTCATCGTTTACCACGAGATAATCAAACTCCCGGTAACGTTTTATTTCTTCTCTTGCCACTCCCAACCGCTTCTGGATTATCGATTCACTATCCTGCCCCCTTTTTTCCAGCCTTTTCCTCAACTCGGGAAACAGAGGCGGAAGGATGAATATGAACACCGTTTCTTCATGTTTCTCCCGGATCAGATCGGCTCCTTGAACATCTATGTCTAAGAGAAGATCCCCGCCCATCGCTTTTCTCTCCAGTGCACTCTTGGGAGTGCCGTAATAATTCTCATGCACCATAGCCCATTCGACAAACTTGTCATCCTGTATCATTTTTTCAAATGTTTCTGAGGAGACAAAATGATAGTCTTCCCCCTCGATCTCCTTGTCCCGTTTTCTCCGTGTCGTGTACGAAACAGAAAACGTCACATTTTCCAGTTCTTCCAGCACGAGATTTGCCAGGGTGGATTTTCCACATCCAGAGGGCCCTGTGATTACGATAAGCATTTTACTCTATATTTTGCAGTTGTTGGCGAATACTTTCAACCTCTGATTTCAACGCCAGGCTTTTACGGATCACTTCAATGTCTTGCGCCTTTGAATTCAAGGTGTTGGCCTCTCGATAGAGTTCCTGGGCTAGAAAATCCAGTTTTTTCCCGACCGGTTCCGGCTCTTTGGAATCGAGCTGCTCCCGGAGATATTTCATATGAGATTTTAATCGAGCGATCTCTTCCGTCAGGTCGTAGCGCTGGGCCAATAAGGAGGCCTCCTCAGCCAATTTTCCCTCTGGAAACGTTTTTTCTTGATTCAAATCTTCCAACCTTTCCATCAATTTTCGCTTGATCAACAGGGGCTGTTTTTTAGCTCGTTTTTCGACCTGGCTCACGAGAGTTTTAATGTTCTGTGCATGGATCGATAACTGCTTTTTGATTTCCCTTCCCTCTCTCGCTCTTTCTCTGATCAGCAGATTGAGAGTCTTTTCAAAACTCTGTTCTAGGAATTCGGCATCTTCTTTGGTGAAGTCCTTTCTCTGGAACCGGACAATATGGGGTGTATTCAAAAGATTCTCGAGAGAAAAC
>DAOWCB010000289.1 GCA_030633795.1 Candidatus Aminicenantota bacterium
GCTCTTTATCGCAGAAAAAATAGAAGCAATATTATCCGGGCGGGCCACATAATCCACTATTCCTTTATGGAGGAGAGGAAGAATCGAATCGGTATCTCCAAGCTTGGCCAGGAGGATGACACTCATATCCGGGTCGAAAGACTTGATGCTGCGAAGGGAATGAAAAACATTTCCATCCAGAGCGGTAGGGCTTATAAGTGCTAGCGCATACACATGCGTATTGTTCATCTGATCGATGGCTTCAGACAGAGACTTGGCTTCTTCGGGCTGGATATCCAATCCCGTTAGAAAGTGGGAGAGGAAATTCCGCCTTTTGGTGTTTTTGTCTAGGATTAAGACCTTTCTTGAACCATTCATTATACTTACCCTCTTAGGTTAGCCTGGATAATCCAGGTTAGACGACATGCTTTTCGTTTGAAGCGATAATTCCAAATTCCTTGGCATTTTGGACTAGATATTCTTTATACATGATTGACGCACAAAAGACAACTTTTGTCGTGAAACGTGAAATGTGATGTGTAGGGACCGTTTCCCAAACGGTCCGTTCGAAAAAAGGTGACAGTCCCCTTTTTTGGTTACCCCTGGAAAAAGGGGACTGTCCCCTTTTTTTTGAGATGGGCGGTCACCCCTTTGGGTGAGGGAATGCGGTGGAAAATCCCCCTCTGATTCGTCCTAAAAGGCGATTGTCCTCAAAATCCATGTCTGACAATATATTATCGAGATGAAAATTTTTAGAGGAATCCCTGTATTGACAGGTTTTTTGAATGGGTGTAACATATTTTGCACCTCGAAGGAGAACCAAAAATGGTGAAAGACAACAACTTCATCAAAGAGTCATCTTCCATAATCGAGGAAATTGAATCTCAACTCCAGGATGTCTTGGCCAAAAAGAAAGAGCAGGTCAAACAGGAGCTTGAAGAGAAGATCAAAGCCGAACAGGAAGAAGCCCAGAAGAGAATCGACCAAATCGAAAGCGAACTCGAGGGAAATAAAGAAGCTATCGAAAATTACAAGACTGTTCTCTCGCAGTTCGAAAACGATAAAGAACAGGTAAAGGGGGAGATAAAAGAGCACCTCGATAAAGCCATTCAGCTGCAAACAGAGATCGAGGAAAAGACAGGTCAGTCCCTGAACGAATTAAGAGTAGTGAGCGATCTGACTAAAAAGCTCGAAGTTATCAACACAGAAGCTGCTGGCAAGGTGAATGCCTTGAAATCTGAGCTCGAGGATAAGTATGGAATCGTCGCCCCAGTTCCCGAAAGCAACGGCCATGATGAAGTGGACTTTGACCTAGAAAATGAGCTTAGTAAACTGCAAAAGATCAAAGAACTTCTCGGAGAGACTGTTGTTAGCGAGAAGGCTAAAGAGGAACCAGAAAAGGAAGCGGAATCAGTCCAGGAGGAAGTGCCTGTAGAAGAGGTTCCCGCCGAAGAGCAACCAGAAACAGAAGAAGAGGCTCCACCGACAGAAGATGGAGCTGTCGCTGAGGAAGCCCTCCCTGATGCTGCCAAAACTCTAGAAGGCTGTAAAAAAACCGAGCCCATTGAAGAGGATGGCGAGCTTGTCTATTATGAGAAAGATAATAAACAGATCTTAGACGCCAAGAATCTTTTAGACACCCTGACAGCAAGCCTGGGCGAAGCAAAGAGACTCTATAACAAACTCACAGAGACTGAGTCTCCAAAAGATCAGTTTTTCATCAAACAAGAGATCATCCAGCGCCAAGACGTCCTTCGCAAGATCATGTTGAGCAACATCCGATTAAGTGAGAAAGACAACTGCTCGCTTCCTAAGATCACCGGAGATGTCGTGAATACCGATACACTCAAGGTCATCCTCGAAAAGGTCAGCATGGAAAACTGGAGCAACCAAGAGGACTTCTCTTCTTTCGAGAAGTACATGTCCAAGTTGGCTGATGATTTCAATAATAAGGTCACTCCGCCGGAAAAATACCTAGATTCGATTTTAGAAGAACTAGAAATCAAATAAGGCCTGGCTGTTGATTCAGCTGGCCTTTCCCACATTCAGAGATCCAAAGTAATCTTCCAAAATTTGCCTATCAACTATGGTCAGATCTCCGAAATTAATGCCTGAATGATAAGCAGGGAAATTTCCGCTTTCCTTTCTGGAATAGATCACCTGTCCTATAGCTTGAACAGCCTTGTTCCCAAGAAGAAGAGTAATATCGAAAAGTTCGTGATGAGGAAGTTCGTCAGCGGTGCTGACTTTTGCTCCACCCAAACTCAGGTTGATCGTTTTGGACACCTGAGGAGTTTTGTCTTTTTTATAGATCAGGATTGTAGATGTATAATGCCGTTGGTATTTTCGCCGTTCCTGGGCATATATCTCGGTGTAGGGCATAATGATGTCTTTGACCTTGGTATCATCAAGACTTCTCTTGTAGTACACACATATCTTGTTTTTTTCAGGTTCTGCGCCTTTCTCTTCGCCCTGTGCCATTTCAGATATCTTTTTCCCTTTTGCTTCAGCCATGGCTAAGTCTGCCTCGTGGGCGATTTTTTTTATGTCGTCCTTGTCGAGAGTTTCCGAAGCTTCGAACCTCGCTCGGGTGAAATTCGTGATTCCAAAGCTCATAGTCAAGTTTTTTCTTGGCTGAAACTCCTGGAATTCGAAATAGTGTTTTTCGACATTCCTTCGAATCCGCTCAGTAATGATGAGTGCCTCTTCCCGCGAACTGATGTTGGAGAGAAAAAACAGGAATTCCTCACCTCCGTAGCGACAGAGAAAGTCTTCCTCTCTAATCGATCTCTTCAAAATCTGAGCCAAATCTCTGAGGAGGTTGTTGCCTGCTTCGTGGCCGTTCTTGTCATTGTAGTTCTTGAACCAGTCCACATCTCCCATCACCAAGGCATAAGAAACGTCTTCCTGTTGCCTTTTGCTCTCGGATTTGAGTTTCTGGATGACTTTATCGATAAACGGATCAGGACGGAGCAATCCGGTTAGTGGATCATACTGGATGAGGTTGAGTTTTGTGATGGCAATGGAGATGTGCTCGGATATTTTTTGCAGGATTTCCTGGTCTTCCAGAGAAAAGTGTCTGTTCTTTTCGTTGTTCCTGGCAATTTTGTTGTAGACCTCAAGAACGCCTATGACATCCTTATCGTGTTTGATAGGGAC
>DAOWCB010000173.1 GCA_030633795.1 Candidatus Aminicenantota bacterium
CCCCACATCGCCCACCTGAGGAAAAAATTGGAGGATGATCCTGCCCACCCGGAATATATCCAAAGCGTCAGAGGAGTCGGATATAAATTCGAAGGTTAGAATAATGTTAATGAGAAAACATCTGTATCTTAATATAAACTCAACCATATGAAGGATGATAATTGTTAAATTGATAACGATGAGCAAAATAAAAATTTTCCGTTGGTTCATTCCGGCATTTGTTATTGTGCTTTTTTTGGGAGCACTGATAGAAGCGCAGTCACAAGAAACCGCCGAGGAACTCCTCGAAGCAGCATTATTCAAGAAAGAAGCAGAAGGCGATTTGGAGGGAGCCATAAATATCTTTCAGAGGATTGTCTCAAATTATCCTGGTGATAGGAAAATATCCGCAAAATCATACCTTCAACTCGGGATTTGCTATGAGAAACTGGGACTTGGGAGAGCCCTCAGGGCCTACAGGGAGGTGATCGACAATTATTCCGATCAGATAGAGGAGGCCAGTGAAGCAAGAGAAAAATTATCCGCTCTGCTTCGAGTCCAATCCGAGATCGAAAAGAGCGGAAGTGAGTTTCGAATCCGCCAGGTTTGGGCGGGCCCGGAAATAGATATGTTTAGCGCGCCTTCGCTTGATGGTCGCTATCTTTCGTTTGTGGACTGGGAGACCGGAAATCTTGCTGTATTCGATCTTGCTACATGGAAAAAACGTATTCTCACAAAAAACGCAACTTGGAATAAACCCAAAGAGTTTGCTCTGTATTCAAGAATATCTCCTGATAGTAAATGGATCGTTTATTCTTGGTACAACGAAGACTCAACCTATGATTTGCGTCTCATCAGGACCGACGGTTCTGGCCAGCGCATTCTATACAGCGACAAGGACTTTCAAGTTCATCCTGCAGGGTGGTCGTCGGATGGAAAGCTGATTGCTGTCAAGAGAGGCAGGGAGGATGACAAAAATTACCAGATTCTTTGGGTATCTGCCGCTGACGGTTCCTTCCGCGTTTTAAAAACAATAGAAAAGGGCCTTGGCCAGACACTCCAAGATCGCATCTGCCATTCACCGGATGATCGATATCTCGCCTTCGACTTTCCTGTAGAAAAGGATGCGAGAAATTATGACATCAACCTGCTTGTGACCGATGGAAGTGTCGAGTTTCCTTTGATTGTTCATCCTGCAAACGACAAGCTGCTGGGTTGGGCTCCAAATAAAGAGGAAATATTGTTTTTGAGTGATCGTTCAGGAACCTGGGATGTCTTTGTGATTAGGGTGATAGATGGAATTCCTGAAGGATCACCAAAAAAAGTCAAAAGCGAGATAGGAAGAATCATCCCTCTGGGATTTACCCGAGATGGTTCTTTCTACTTCAGCATGTATGCTAGATGGTTCTACATCTGTATGACTACGATTGATCTGACCGATGGGACTATCCTGGCGCCCTTGCACAATCCTGTTGTGGGTTCCAGTTTCAGTCCGGAGTGGTCCCCTGATGGGGAGTCATTGGCCTATGTATCAGAAAAAATCACTCCTCAAGGACCCGGTTTTTTCGAGCACTTCCTCCATATCCGATCTCTTAAATCCGGAGAGGACCGGGTACTGCACTGCGGGCTTAATAGAATCTGGAATCCTCGCTGGTCTCCTGACGGAAATTATATCCTTGTTACAGGTATTTCGCGGGAGAATAAGCAAGGAAAAGGTCGCCAGGGGCTCTACCGAGTCGACATTCGAAATGGTGGATTAACAGCGCTGGTGAAATATGATCCCAGCCTTCTTCAGGGTGGGACATGGAGGTATGTAGGGAGCGATTGGTCCGCAGACGGAAAGGCTGTTTTTTATAAAGTTCATAACAGAATCTTAATGAAAGAAATTGAAACACAGAGGGTGAAAGAAATCTATCGCAATCCTTATATATCCCTAGACACAAATTTCAGATCCATGGCTATTTCTCCTGATGGACAAAGTTTGGCTTTTGGATTGAGGGATGCTGAGAAAGAAATCGATAGGCTTTTGGTCATACCCAGCTCAGGTGGCGAGCCTCAAGAATTGCTCAGACTTCCAGAGGCAGAAATAATTTGGAAAATCGCTTGGACTCCTGATGGGAATTATGTGCTTTTTACGATAGGGGAGAAAAAAGGTACAAGCCTGTGGAGAATATCTCTGGAAGGAGGAGATCCAAAAAAGCTTTGGCAGTCTGATAAGAAACTGGCCAGCTTGAGGATTCATCCTGACGGTCAGAGGCTCGCTTTCTATACTCTCGAAACAGAAACAGAATTGTGGGTGATGGAGAATTTCCGCTAACGTAAACTTAACACAATCGCAACAATCGCTTAACCTGCCCACCTTTTCAATATTATAAATTATTATTGATGCCCGTAAAAACAAAACCATCCCCAATTTCTATTGTCCTGAATTGACTTTGAACTATCTCTATAATAATCTTTTACTGGGCGAGGGGCTTT
The DNA here is from genome assembly GCA_030633795.1 of Candidatus Aminicenantota bacterium. Classification (GTDB taxonomy): domain Bacteria; phylum Acidobacteriota; class Aminicenantia; order Aminicenantales; family Aminicenantaceae. The sequence continues at coordinate 2,458 of DAOWCB010000173.1, forward strand.
TTGCACATGAAAATAATCCTTGATTGGCAAAAAAGGGCAATAATCCTATTTGCCGTTATTGTGTTGATATTTAGCGTTATCTTGACTGTTTTCGCAATCCGGGAAGCAGAAAGAGATAAATTGATCAAGCAAACAGAGATAAATCAGGAGCAGGAAAGAATCGCCGCATCGATCAATACGCAGGTCTTAGCAAGCATTCGAGAGACTGAAGAGCTGTCTTCCAGACTCTTGAGCTCAGTCCAAGGTAATCTCAATGGGAGTCAGTTGGCAGATGTTGCTGCTAGAATAAAAGAAAGTGAAATCGTAGTTGCTGAAATTTTTTATGTCGATCGCAGCGGACGGATCAGCTTTCCTCTTTCTAAGCCGCTCTATAGCCTGAATGGAGAATTCGCATATCCAAATGAAGACCACACGAAGATTGGAGATAATCAGTTTTTCCAAACGGCGGAGACAGCAGAGTTTAAAACGCGGAATTATTCCCTGGCAATCAGTAACTACAGACAATTGATGCGGACGACTTCCGATAGGACCTCTCGTGCGTTGCTTATGAATCGGATTGCACGTTGTTATAGGTCATCCGGGAATCCAGATAGAGCCATCCAGACATATAAACAAATTGTGAGTGATTATCAGGATGAATCGAGTTCAGACGGAATTCCTTTTGTATTGATAGCACTGCATCAGATGGGCACGATGTTTTCCGATGGGAACAAAAAATGGGATGGCATCGAAACATACCTTGAACTCTACAAAAACCTTTTAGAACCGAAGTGGTCGATCAGTCGAATCCAGTTTTTCTATTATTTAAAGTTGGTTAAAGATGAACTTGATTCCCTAAAGCAAAGCATGGGTATCAAAAACATAGAAGAGAACATCGCCGATCGATGGACAGAAATCGAACAAATCGAGAAAGAAAGCTTAGAGAGGATGGCCGCCATCGAAGCTATCGCACAAAAAATACTTTCCATTTTTATGACAAGAAAAACTGATCCTGAAAATATCTCAGGAACTTTTACTCATCTCTCTGAAAAAACAGATAATAAACCTATTCTGATCTCATACGAGCATCCTGATAACCAGTCCATTTTTGGATTCAGCATAGATAACGAATGCTTAGAAAAAGAAATTCTCCCTTCCATTCTGGAGAAAATGTCATTGAGAGAGGGATTTATTGTCCAAATTGCTGATGAAGAGGGTAAAGTGATGGCAGGAGAAGAAATCTCTCAACAGAAAAGTCCTGGCCCTCAATTGAGCTATTCACGAGATTTTGAAGAGAATTTTCCCCCCTGGATAGTCAAGATTTATCAGGCTTTGCCCAGCGAAGCCGATAGACAGTACAGTTTACGGCGAAATATCTATGTCCTCTCTGTTGTGGTTGTTATTGTCGCCATCCTTTTCGGTGGCATCTTGGCGATCAGAAGCACTGCCAAAGAGCTAAGGTTAGCGAAACTGAAATCAGAGTTTGTCTCCACTGTCTCCCATGAATTCCGTACACCCCTGACATCGATCCGTTACCTGGCAGAGCTCCTCCAGAGAGGACGGGTAAAAGAGGAGAGCAAAAAACAGCATTATTACGAATCCATAACGCATGAAAGTGAGCGGCTCAGTCGACTTATCGAGAACATCCTCGATTTTTCGAAGATTGAAGCAGGGATGAAGGAATACGAGTTCGAAGAAACCGATCTGGCTGAGATGTGCAGGGATATCGTATCCCGTTTCCAGGAACAGGTCGCTCCCCAGGATTTCACGATTGAAAGTGAAATACCAGAGGAGTTGCCCAATATTTTTGCAGATAGAGAAGCCCTCTCCAGAGCTCTTTTTAATTTGCTGGACAATTCTGTGAAATATTCTGAGAACAGCCGCAAAATCAAATCTCGAGCATGGTCTGATCAGAGTACTATTTGGCTAAAAGTGGAGGACGAAGGGATCGGCATCAGCAAAGATGACCAGGAAAAGGTCTTCGAGAAATTCTATCGATCAGGAGACATCCAAAACAGCAGCATAAAAGGGAGTGGCA
>DAOWCB010000205.1 GCA_030633795.1 Candidatus Aminicenantota bacterium
AAACACAAAACAGGAACAATTTTTTTCAATTTGCCCTCCATCCCACTCAGTCAGACAATTCCACCTTGTTCAGAAATAATAGATAAAATGGCCAGAGTGTCTATTCTTCTTTTTTAAAAAAAGAGTCCTCTAAGCCAGTGTTAAAGGCAACTTCGGTGAATGTCATAACCATGCTTTCTTCACCCTCTTGCACGATACTCATGGTATGCCAAACCATCAGACCGTCCACTTTTTTGTAGTCCGAAACGAAAGACTCTGTGTCCACCTGGATTCCTGCCATATTGGCGGACATGCCCTTGGTTTTGTACAAAAGATATGTTTTGGCATCGAGATACAGGATCTCTTTGTGGCCGTCATCATAAGCTTGTTCCAGTAGTATGTAATCCTTTCCTTCTATGGTTTCCTTGCCCTTGTAAGTAAAGGTAATACCGTGTTTTTCCGGATGGAGAAGAGTCTCGTTTCCCATAGCCATTCTTTTGAGTTCCTTGGCCTGGTCTTCGGGCATGTCTTGAATGCTGCCTGTATTGGGGTCCACACCCCAGGCGTTTTCTCCATCAAAAGCCTGGGTCACAACCATGCCCATGAACTCCATGTCAATTCGGGTTTTATTGGGTTCTTTCCGGTACATGGTCATAGAACCACTGATCCCCATGGATACGATTTCTATTGTGCCTGTGAGGGTCTTGTCCTCGATTTTCTCAAGAGCTGCTTTTCCGCCCTGGGCCTTGATCATTTTAGCCACAATCTCTTCGGACGATTGGGCAAACCCTGGCGATGTTGCGATGGTTGCCAGAAATAATCCTAAAACGCAGATAATCGTGAATCTTTTCATGAGTTTTTCCTCCTTTGGTTACTTTTTTGTGGCCGTTATAACACAGTCAGCATCCCGGGTATCATAATTCAAACCGTGTTAAAGAGCAAGGCAGAGCTTCCATGCTCACACCCCAAACCAAGTTTGTCCTTCTGACAAACCTCCACAATCCCAGTGGCGCCCACATTTCCCAGTCGTTCCTCTCTGATGTGGTCCAATCTGCAAAGGAAAAATGTATTCCTGTCGTTATCGATGAGATTTACTTGGAATTTTTGGAGGAGGAGCCCACAGCCTTCCATCTCGCTGATAATGTCATGAACATATCGAGTTTAACAAAAGTTTTCGATTTGGGATATCTCCGGTGCGGATGGGTGCTCGCTTAGCCTGAGTTAGCCAAAAGGATGCGAAGGATTATCGACTATACCAATTTCGAGGGCACGTTTTATTCCTTGATTTTCTTTTCCAATGACGTTTGAGGTACATCGAGAATATTTGCCGTCTCCACAAGGTTATTATCGGTTAGGTTGAGAAGGTATCGGACATAGTTCTTTTTGATCTCTTTCATAGAGGGAAGTTTTTCGCCGGGATTTTGTTTCTTTTTCATATCCAGGTAGTAACTTAGATAAATCGACATCGCTATTTCCTCGTGACGGCTTGAATTTTGCGGATGTTGTTGGAAACGATGTAGGACATGGCAAAATTTCCAGCAATGGATAGGATCCAGCCGAGGGTTTTGTTTTTTTTGTATATGTTTTTTAATAAACAAAAATCAAGGGTGGTCAACCCGATTTTGACAGCGCTGAACAGAAGGATATTTTTCGTGAAGGGACGCATGATCGGATTGCCTTCCTTTAAACCCGGGAGTTGGAGTGCTTTGACCGTGGAGACATAGTCCGCAATGTTGAGCGCGGTGAGAGTCAGGAGAGAAGCTGTAAACAGAGAGTTTTCCGTTCGTTTGGATTTTTTCGGTTCTTCTTTGAGGATTTGTGAGGGAAGTTCTTTGTTTTTTTGCTGAGAGGGAAAAGTTTGGTTTGGAGCATGCAGAGTATTGTTTGTAAGTGTAAATAAGGGCAGAGGTGCCAGGCGAAATGCAATGGTCTCGAAATCGAGGGTATCAACTTGTAGCAAACTCGGCTCATTTTTGTGCTTTTTTTCTGCTGTTGAACCGGGAAATGCCGAACACAAGATGAAACCCCAAACAAAAAGAATAGTAAGTCCTTTTTGCACAGGATGGTTTTTCTTATTCATAACTAGCCCCGCAAAAATAAAATCAGAACAATTTGTTAAGCAAGAATGATGCCAACACAGAACAATTAGATATCTTGTTGATAATAAATAAGATGCAAGAATTTGATCGCGAAGATATTATGGGAGAGGTGTGTTCAATAACTGAACATGATTGTCTGGAGATTCAATCGGAATGAATCCTTCTGGGGGAGATTTGTTTTTTACAAAATATGTTCAATAATTGAACATGTTAAACTGTGGAGCTAAGGCCTGATGCTATATTTTTTTAGTTTGCTGTACAGGGTGGTTCGGGAAATATCCAGTATTTTTGCTGCCTTTCGTAGATTGTTTTCCGTGCGTTTCAATATGTGGATGATATAGTCCTTTTCCAGATCTTCCAGTGTGGAGAGCTCTTTTCTTTCGATGAACGGGATCCTATCAAGTGAATCATAGTATTCTTGGAGATACTTAGGAAGGTCTGGGATGTCGATGTAGTTTTTCTTGGTGAGAATGGATGAGCTTTCCAGAACATTCTCCAGCTCTCGGATATTTCCGGGCCAAGGGTATTTCTGAAAGAGTTTTTGTGCCTGCTGGGAAATCCCGTTTAAATCTTTCAAAAGATATTTGCTGTTGATGGCAATAAAATGCCTCACAAGCAGGGGAATGTCCTCAAGCTTTTTTCTCAGCGGATGAAGAAAAATTTCGACTTTGTTCAACCGGTGAAACAAGTCTTCGCGAAATGTGCCCTTTTTGATTCCTTCTCTCAGATTTTTGCTGGTAGCCGCAAGAACACGGACATTGACCGATCGAGTCTCATTGGATCCGAGAGGCCGGAATTGACGGTGTTCCAGCACACGCAGCAGTTTGGCCTGAATGGAAACGGGGATTTCTCCGATCTCGTCCAAGAAGATGATCCCTTCATCGGCGGTTTCGAACAGACCTTTTTTATCCTGGTCTGCTCCGGTGAATGCGCCTTTTGTGTAGCCGAAAAGCTCGGATTCAAAAAGATTCTCCGGGATAGCCACACAATCACATACGACAAGTTTTCTGTTTTTTGTGCCACTCAACTTGTGAATGGCCCGAGCGACAAGCTCTTTGCCCGTTCCTGTCTCCCCAGTGATCAGAACCCTCGTGAAATGTTGAGCAATATTCTGGATGAGAGAAAAAATCTCGAGCATGTACGGGCTTTTCCCGATGATTCCTTGGAAAGAATATTTTTTTTCCAGTTTCTGCTCCAACCGAAGAGTGTCTCTTCTGATGGCCCGCTTCCGGTAGATTTTTGACAGGATACGCTCTAGGGTTGCGGGCTGAATCGGCTCTTTCAAATAATCTGTTGCGCCCTTGCCGATCCATTCCACAACATCCTCTTCTGGAGAGGTGGCTCCCAATATCAACACATCTATCAATGCGTCGAATGCCTTGATTTTTTTTAGCAGACTGAAGACCTTCTTTTGATGTTTGCGAAGATCGAGATCGATGACGACAACATGGATTTCCTCCTCTCCTAGCAAAGCAAGGACGTCTTCTTGTGGAGGCAAGTGCAGGATGTCGTGAGTCTTTGTGATGTCGGATCTTTTTGTTTTATTGACGAGGGCGGGAGTTTCGGAAATGATAAGAAGTTTTAAGTTTTGTGTCATGGTTAAATTTGTCTTAGTTTATCAATTTGGCCATCTTTTAGCAATTCCCTTTATACCAACGTAAGCATCTCTATTTCCGTGATAAATGGGGCTTTTGGGGATGGTTGAAGCGACCATTGAAGATTTAGCCCTAAGCCTTTTAATATCACGGAGAGAGAGATGCTTCCTATACTTGATAGCTTGGATAATCCAGGCTAGTTGTCTTGTTGGATTTTTCCTGGACGACTCCGTACAAGTTGAACATGGATTCTGTCCTGGCTTTCTTCTTCGATACGAACAGTTTCATACCGGGCTTG
>DAOWCB010000141.1 GCA_030633795.1 Candidatus Aminicenantota bacterium
CTATGGATTAGAATTGATGGGATCTATTAATTTATCCCAGGGAAAATTTGTAAGAGCAGAAGAAGCATATAAGCAGGCACTAGAGCTAGCAATAAAAAATGGAGAGAAAGAGATACAATCTTTTATGCAAATAAACCTAGCTATGCTTATTATAAATCTGGAAAATATGCTAGGGCTATGGAAGAAATTGAAGAGGTATGCAATTTAAATGCCGAGGAAGAAATCCTGCTTTTGCAAAGATGGGGTTTTTCCCTGGTACGCCCGGCAGGATTCGAACCTACGGCCTTCTGATTCGTAGTCAGACGCTCTATCCAGCTGAGCTACGGGCGCACCTTAAGAGTCCTATCAATATAACCTAAAGGGGACTCGGTTTCAATACGGCGGCACCGTCGATTTTGCTGTCTTTAAGGAGCTTGAGGACTTCGTTAGCTTCCTCAAGGGGGAAAACCGTGATGGTCGTGCGGATCGGGATTTCTGCCGCTATTTTGAGCAAATCTTCCCCGTTCTGCCTTGTGGCATTGGCCACACTGCGAAGCGTCCTCTCGTGATAGAGATATTTGACATAATCCATTTCTGGCACCGGGGACATGTAAATCCCTGCCAATGCCTGAGTCCCTCCTTTATCCAGCAATCGCATTCCGTCCAAAATAGTCGGCCCTGCAGGAGTGAAATTCACGATGCTGTCCATCTTTTCAGGAGGCTCCTCCTTGGATGTTCCGGTCCATACTGCCCCAAGTCTTTTTGCGAGAGCTCGATGTTCCTGTGATCTTGAGAACACATAAACCTCACAGCCCCAATGGACAGCCACTTGGATCGCCACATGGGCCGATGCACCGAATCCGATAAGGCCGAGCCGCTGGTCAGGTTGGATCTCGCTCAACCGAAGGGCTCTGTATCCGATTATTCCTGCACACAGGAGCGGAGCCGCCTCCACATCTTCGAAAATATCGGGTATGGCATAGGCAAACTTCTCTGGGATGACGATATATTCGGCATACCCGCCATTCTCATGATAGCCTGTGAAGCGGGCACTGGGACAAAGGTTTTCATTCCCCCGGGTACAATAAGGGCATGTTGTATCTGTGGAATAGAGCCAGGCCACCCCTACCCTTTCTCCCTCCTCAAAACGAGATACATTTTCTCCCCGCTTCTCTACTCTTCCAACAACCTGATGGCCGGGGATGATCGGAAGTTTAACATCGGGAAGTTCGCCTTCGACTGTGTGCAGGTCCGTGTGGCAAACCCCACAGACGCTCACTCGGATCAGGATATCCTCAGGGCCGGGCTCTGGAATGGACAAATCGACCAATTCCAGAGGATTCTGTTCGATAGGAGCAAAATCCTTCAATATCATGGCCTTCATGACTTGCCCCTTATTTCTAATCCTTTTTTTCTTCCTTTTTCTTTGCTTTTTCTCTCTCCCATTCTATCTCGCTTATCGGAGTAAGATCGACATGTTTGGCAAAGAAATAAAGATAACGGCGGAGACGGTCCAACTGGTGGCGGGGTTCGCGGATCCCATGCCCCTCCCTGGGATATTTAACAAAGGTCACATCTTTTCCCAAATCACGAAGGGCCTGATAAAACTCGACAGCCTGAGAGATGGGTACACGGGCATCTTGTGCCCCGTGCATGATCAAAACCGGGCTTTTCACCTTCTTCACATGACGAGTGGCTGAAAGCTTTTCATACATCTCTTCCTCATCCCACGGGGTGCCAAAGCACCAGGCCATATAATTGGGAATATCGGTTGTGCTGTACATGCTGTAGAGATTGGAAAGCCCTGCTCCTGGAGAAACGGCTTTGAACCGATCGGTTTGAGTCACGATCCAGAAACTCATGTATCCCCCATAGCTCCAACCATAACATATCAGCCGATCCGGATCGGCCCAGCCCTTTTGGATACAGTAATCCACGCCTGTCATGCAGTCGTCATAGTCCACAACACCCCAATTACCCCGGTTGGCGTTGACGAATTTCTGGCCGTAGTTGACGCTTCCGCGGAAATTCGGCTGAAAAACAAAAAAACCGTTTCCGGCGAAAAACTGATTGGATGTGCTGAATGTCTCGATACGAACTCCACTCGGTCCTCCGTGAGGATTCAGGATGAGGGGATATTTCATTCCGAGCTCATAATCGACCGGATACGTGAGCACACCCTCGATTTCCTGTCCATCGCTATTTTTCCACTTTATAGTTTCTACTTTGCCCATCTTAACCTTTTCTTCTCTCATCCAAGGATTGGCATCGGTTAGAATGGCAAGCTTTTCTAAGCTTAAATCCGCTGTATAAATCTCAGACGTCCAAGTGGCAGGAGTGTGAATCCAAATCCATCGCGTTCCATCTTTGGCAAGTTCCCAAGAAGAATTTCTCCCTCGGGGAGGCGTTAGTCTTTTTACTTTGACAGACTGAACATCCACGGAAAAAAGGTTCGCTGTTGTGCGATCTCCGGCTGACCAAAAGATCGTTTTGCCGTCAGGAGACCAGATCGGATCAGAAAAATCCAGGTCGAAATCCTCAAGCAGGATTCGGGCTCCTCCGCCGTCGGACGGGATAAGATGGAGCTTACTGTACCAAGTTGTGGAGCTTGAGTAGGCATTAGAAGCAAAAGCGATGGTTTTGCCATCCGGGGACCAACGGGGACTGGAGTCAGGACCAGGATTTTCAAACAACTTGCTCGACTTTTTCTTTTCTATCCCAACCACCCAAATATCACTGTTCCATCCTTTATCGACTTTAGTGTTGGGGCGGCTCACATAGGCAATGCTTTTGGAGTCGGGCGACCAGCGAAAATCGCTGACAGTGAATTCTCCTCCGGTCAATCGTGCAGCCTTTTTGCTATCGATGTCGAAAATCCAGAGATGGGACATCCGGAACTTCTCATCGACCACTATGGCATCATCCTTATCCTCTTGCTTTTTTTTCTCATCTTCACTTAAGGGATCCCTGGCTGTATAGGCAATCTTTTTTCCATCGGGGGAAATCCAGAAGGATTGGATATTTTCTTTGTGTTCGGTCAATTGCCACGCCTCTCCCCCATCGATATACATCAGAAAAATCTGAGAACTTGATTCTTTTTCTTCATCCTCCTCGTCGATGCGCACTTTTCCACGGGAGGAAAGAAAGGCAATGGTCTTCCCGTTGGGAAACCAAGCAGGGGAAGTGCAACTGTCCTCTCCTTGAGTCATCTGCCTCATTTCTGCTCCGTCCACTTTAACTTTCCAGATATGGGTGGTGCTTTTGTAGTCTTTATCTTTCATATCCCTCATGCTCATGGTGTAGACCACCCATTGACCATCAGGTGAAAGATGCGGACTTGACACCTGATTGATGCGCAGGGTGTCTTGAGCAGACAGCACTCGTGGACCTATCGGCTTCGTTGCTTCTTGGATATTTTCGGCAATGAGAGGTGGCGACAAAATAAGAAATGCAAAAATGACAATTAAAGATATTTTTCCGTTTGATCTTGGATTCATAATCCCTCCTCAAGACTTGTCTTTTTGTTGTTTGATTTTTCGTCGCAGCCTTTCCAGGCGGTAGGAAAAATCATTCTCATAATAGGAGGAAACACCTGTCGATAGGACAAATCCCTCCTCGGCGATCCGTTTGGCCTCTTTGTAGTTTTTCAACCGGTGCTCGAGGTGCATGGCCAATTCCCGGAAGGAGAAAAACTGAGCCGGGGTTACGACATTTTTCGAGGTCATCTCCTCCCATATCGGAACGGCCTTATCCCAATCCTGCTGTTTCTTGAAATGGACAGCAAGGCGTTTTTTGGTTTCGATAGACACTTCATCGGTCAATTTCCCGTCTAATGCTTTTTGGAAGAATTGGACGGACTTTTCCACATCACCAGCGTTTGCCATGACTTTCCCGGCGCCGTAAAAATCCATGGCATCGCCCATGCAGAGTTCGGGATCTTCGGAAAATATGTGCGCTCCGATGACCACAACACCCAGAAGGGATAGGATATCCTCCTGGTTGTGATACAGGATGGGCTCGATCAGATCATAATTTCCGGAATGGAGATACTGGAAATACCGCCAGGGAATCTCAGCAGAAGGGATATCCTCGGTCCGGCCGGCCTGCACCACATTGAGGGCCAGGTGAAACAGACGGCAGTTTTCGTACTTGTGGCTCCAAAGCCTGCGGGCCGGAAACAAAAAATCGAGATGGGGAAGTCCGCTCAACAGAAACGGCTGCCTGTGAAGGATAAACCGGGTTTCCAGCAGGGGGATGTCGAAGCTTTTGCCGTTGTATGTCACCACAGACTGAAAATCCATCTCCTTAAAAAACTCCCCGAGCTCCTGGATCATCCTTTCCTCTTCGGCCATTTCTCCCAAGAAATATTGGCCGACCACGAATTTGTCATCCCTGTAATAACCCATGCCGATGTTGAAGGGAATTACCCCTGCTCCTCCGGACAATCCGGTGGTTTCCAGATCGATGAATAGAGCCGTGGACAGGTCAAGTTCCTTGAATGCGTTATCCCGGCTGAGACAAGCGAGGACCTCGCCACCTATCCCGAGACCTGCTGCGAGTTTGATTCTCCCGTACCTCACATCCAGGGCGTAGCTGTTTTCCAGCCATTGAAGAGGCTCTCTGGGAAGAGGCTCGAAGGCTGGGGATTGGGATTTTTTCGGTTTTTCCTTGCGGGTGAGATTGATCAGGCGTTCAAGTTTTTCTTTGGTGGATAGGTCTTCCTCCTCCTGAATCTTTCTCCAGGTATTGGACACTTGGTGGGACTTGGAACGGATTTGGCGTTCCTTCTTGATCCTGTCCAGTTTGTCCTTGATGTTCGTCATTATTCCCCTATAAACTGGAGCGTGATCGTCCTGTTGCGCGCCCGGTTGTCAAAATCGATAAAAATGATCTGCTGCCAAGTCCCTAGAGTCAACTGGCCGTTGGAAAACGGAACGGTCAGGGATGGGCCGAGAAGAGCAGACCGCACATGGGAAAATCCGTTACCGTCCCCCCACCGAGCATCGTGATGATA
>DAOWCB010000206.1 GCA_030633795.1 Candidatus Aminicenantota bacterium
TCTCCCTCTTTCAGAACCTTAACATCAGAAAACAACCCTGTTTGGTATATCTGTCTTATGCTTTCTGTGATTCTCTTTAAAGAATAGACTTCTCCCTCTTCCATCGGAATGAGATTCCTCATTTCTGGGCTGCCGGGCATCTCATCGATCTTGAGGTTGATTTCTAATATGAGTGGGATGGTCTCCGGCATTTGAGCGTGCAAATGGGAGATCGGGAAGAAAAAAACAAGGACTCCCACAAGGCATAACGTTGCTGTCAGAAGTCTCTTACTCAAATCAGAACCTCTTGTGGATTTTGACATCAAAACCGATTCGCCCTTCTTCATCCCGGGTTCCCACGATGGACAGATCTCTTGTCAACTGCCACTCCATCCGGATAATCTCCTCGCGCTGTGTCGTCAAATTTGTCGAATACAGGATAAAAAAGTTCCTCGAGATGTTTTTCCCTACCGTCAACCGAGCTGTGACTGCAGCTGAGGATCCGATGACAAACGGATCGATCCTGAAACGGTCGACAAGGAAAAGCCCCTCAGCTTGCCTCTTTGCCTCTTCCGATAGCTGGAAGGAGAGGAGGGAGGCCGTACTGAGCTGTGTACTCATATCATACGAATAGGTCCGTTTAAAGGACTCTCCCATCGCAAGAAGGGCAAGCACATCTTCCGGGGGAAGAGGGGGAGATGAACTGAATTCTGGATTGAGACGATCCATTAATCCATCCAAAGAAAAAGTTACCCTGTAATCCTTAACGAATGTCTCTCCTTTAAAATTCAAGTAAGGCTCGATAGTTTGAGGATTGATGAAGCTTACTCGTCCGTTTAAAATCCTGAATTTTCGATCCTGAAAATTGAGATCACCATCAGTAGCTTCGATATCGCCCAGAACGATAGGAGAATTGATGTTCCCCATGATATTGAGGTCAAATCTTCCACGGACTCTCCCGAGAGAATTCTCCATCCATGCATTGTCATCGGCTTTAATCCTGAGGTTTAGGATAAGGTCATCAAAAAAACCAGGTTCCTCTCGAGGCTCATAATTAGGGCTTGAGGAAAAAGCGAATTTTTCGGTGACCTCCCTTCTCCATGTGAGCCGGTGGACGAGAAACTCCCCGTTCAATACAAATTGATCGGCATCCTTGACCAAGGTGATGGACCCATCTGTCAGGGCTTTGGTCCTTTCCAGAGGAGAAAGAAGGAGATTTTTCCCCTCGGCTTTGATATCCATTTCTTCCACCCCTCCCTGACCCAGTTTCAGACGTCCGGACCCTTGGACATCCCCTCCACCAAATTTTCCTTGAATCGAGCGAACGGAGAATTCTCCGTTCTCGAAAAAAACATACCCCGAATAGTCCCGGAGGGCATGGGCGAACCTAGGAAAAGGAAATATCCCCCCTTGGAAATCTATGGCCCCCTTCACTTGAGGTGCCAGTTTGGTTCCCCGGATCTCAGCAATATAGTTGATGTTCCCTTCTGCCCCACTCCATGGCAGGAGAAGATCATAGTTTGTGAAGGAACCCCGAATATCCCCCGAAATGGTCTCCTCTTGAAGGGGAATACCCAAAGATATGAAAAACCTATTCTCGCCTGGCTCAATATTTCCCTCCAGTTCGAGCTGTACCTTGTTTTCTGAAAAGCTCACCTGCAATTCGCCCAGGGCTTCTGTTTTCTGGAAGGGATCGAAAAATAAATCCTTTATTTCAAAGTTCCCTATAGCCGAATCTGTTTCCAAGCTTCCGCTTCCCTTGGCTTCGAACGAAAGGAATCCTTGGACAGGCCCGAAGATAGAATTAAGATTTATCCATTCACCGGAAACATCGATCTCAAATTCATCACGCAGGGGTAGCATGCTGACAGATCCGGTTATCTTCCCTTCATGTAGGTTAAATGCCAATTCAGGGAGAGAAAATACCTCCCCGTCCCATTCGAGGGTGCCTTTTACCTGTGTGAGAGATTGCCCGGAAAATTCCAAGTTCGGGCTCGAGAAATGTCCAGTCAGCCTGACCTCCTCTCCCTTGACACTGTATTCGAAATTTCCCGATGCTTCTCCTCTCAAAGGAATGGATATGTCGAATCCAGGAAGGATGCTCTCCACGAACCCTCTTTCCATTTCGGCATTCACATTGAGCTCGCCCTGGTGCGTGTTCAGATCGATTTTACCTTTCACTTGGGGATCGACCACAAAAAACTGCCCATAAAAACCATCATCTGATATATCGGCTTCTCCCTCGACATATTGGAAATCAAAATTGTCAAATCCTCCCGGAGTCACAGCAAACTCTGCATGAACTTCGGGCCGGCCAAAATCACCAAATATACGAATCGCTGACTGTCCCATCCCACGGATCTCGGGAAAATCAAAATTTATCTGGAGCAATAAGGAAACAAATTCTCTTGCCTGTTTCAGGTCCATGATCTCACCATCTATCGAGAGATCGATCGTCTTGTCTATCACCAATCCCCCATTCAGTTTCACACTGAAAAATTGTGAGTTCAAGAGTTCAGAAAAAAACGAAACTGTCTTCTGTTTGTCCCACTCAACCCGAACTTGGCCGTTAAAAGAGTATTTTGAATCTCTCACCCCCAGTTCTTCATCCCTAAACTCGACCTCGGCCAAGAGTTTATCTCTGTCAAGAGAAAAATCTCCCCAACCAGGTGAAGATACCGGCCATGGAATGTCTACAAGACTGATGATCGGATCCAGGTAGAATCCTCTGGCTGATCCCCAAACCCTCTGTTTATCAAAGTTCACACGCACATATTCTGGTTGAAGTCCTCTTTTTCGGATATTAAAATCCAGACGGCCCGAAGATCCATTATAATCCATATTTCCTTCGACTCTTCCCATTCTGAAACCGTTGAGAAAAAGATCTTTACTTGAAAAATCAGTGACCACCGTGACAAGGCCATCTTTCCTTTCGAATTGACCTTTCCCCTCTGCCCAACCCTGATATTCAAACGGTATATCCAGGATATCCGGAATTATGTCTACTCGGAGAGTGTAGTTGGCCTGGAGCTGAATTTCAGGATCGAATGGATCTAAGAGACTGCCTACAGCGTTTATCACTCCTCTCGGTCCGCTGAATTTTACCCTCTGTATTGCAATTTCTTGCCCTCTTCCGCTGAGTAAAAAGCTCAATTTTCCCTCGAGCGGCTTTTTGTCAGAAGAGAGAGTGATAATGTTCTCCTTGGCTTCGCCTTTTACTGAAAATTCATCGCCATTTTGAGTGAAAATCGCGCTCACGCCATTGGCTTGGATGCGTGTCTCGGATCCCCAATAGTACAATGATCCATTCCTGATCACTCCTCGATCGATGGCAAAAGGCAAAGCAAAACTGATCCTCTTCCTGGCGTCTACCTGTTTGGCATCCTTTGTGCTGTAAATCCTTAATATGGGATCTTCGATGAGGACAGTGAGCGGCTTATCTTTAGAAAGCAAAGATCGGAAAGAGATTCCCACGGAGATTTTGCTTGCAGAAAAGAAAGGTGATACGGATTTTGACCTAGCATCCTTGAGGATGAGGGCAGGGGGGAAAATAGAAAGGCTAAACTCAGAATAGCCGAAACTTTCCTGGATCTTACTCTGAATCTGATGCAGGAAAATGTTTTTCAAAACGACACCCGCACCAAATAGGACCAAGAAAATGGCAGAGAGAACCACCAGTCTCTTGAACTTCTTTTTCAGCTTGACGACAGATAAATACATCCTTCTATAAATATAGCATTTTTCGCCCTAAATATAAATTTCCCACCCAGCTCAACTGTCGGGTAAAAATAATTCAGGTCCTGGATTATTTACGAGCCAAGATTGGTGTAGTGACAAGGAAGTGGCCCGTGAAGCTGTAGTAAACTACTGCGAACGGGCTACGATGAAGTCAATGCAGTAAGATTGGCTCGCCCGAAGGGTAAAAGCCGCCGATGAATAAGATAAATGAATTTGAAAATTTGATTTCATAGAAAATGAA
>DAOWCB010000275.1 GCA_030633795.1 Candidatus Aminicenantota bacterium
CGCGTAATGTCTTCAACAAACTTGTTTACGGGGATAAACACATCTTCAGCATTTCGACTTTGGGAACAATGGAATCTGTCGATGCTATTACGATCGACGACCTGAAGGCCTATTACGAGAAGAACTTTTCGCCGTCCATCACCAATGTGACTATTGTCGGCAATATTTCCCAACAAGATTCGGTCAGTATGTTTAAATCCTTGGAGGAGAAATGGGCGGCCAAGGACGTCACGTTTCCTGAGTTTGATTTGCCTGCACCTCTGGAGAAATCTGTGGTCTATTTTGTGGATTTTCCGGGAGCACGCCAATCTGTTATTAATAGTGGGAATCTTTCCATGGCGGCGACAGACCCAGATTATTACCCGGCCTATGTCATGAACTACAAACTGGGCGGAAGCTTTAATGGATTTGTGAACCTGATTTTGAGAGAAGAAAAAGGCTACACATATGGGGCCCGCACAGGTTTTAGCGGAAATCTCAATCCAGGAACATTTAGTGCCTCCTCACAGGTGCAATCTCAGACAACTCTGGAATCGGTGCAGATTTTCAGAGACTTGATGCTGAAGTACAGGGAAGGAATCGTTCCTGAAGATATGAAATTC
Source organism: Candidatus Aminicenantota bacterium (assembly GCA_030633795.1). Classification (GTDB taxonomy): domain Bacteria; phylum Acidobacteriota; class Aminicenantia; order Aminicenantales; family Aminicenantaceae. Next base: position 603 of record DAOWCB010000275.1, read on the forward strand.
ACCAAGGATGCACTGGTTAAATCCAATGCCCGGAATTTTGAGACTCTTGGGGCTCTGCTGGGAATACTGAACAACATCGCGACGTACAACCGCCCGGATGACTACATCAAACTGAGGGAAGAATTCGTCAAGAATTTGACACCAGAGGCACACAAGGAATTGGCCCAAAAGTACATCGATCCCGACCAAATGATCTATCTTGTTGTCGGCGATGCAGCCACCCAGAAGAAACCTTTGGAGAAACTCGGCCTCGGTGAAGTGAAGCTCATCAAACAGAAGTAAAAGTCCCACATCAAAAAAATTTCACAAATCCTGTTGACAGATGGATAAAAAGGTGCTAAAATTTTAACATGCTAAAAAAACAACATCATGAGTCAGCCGTATAAGAAGGTGAAAAGCATGAAAGAACAGACAAATCTCAGCCGTAGAGAAAGACAGATCATGGACATCATCTATCAATTAAAGGAAGCAACAGTCGCTCATGTTCTCGAAAGATTACCAAATCCTCCCAGTTATTCAGCTGTGAGAGCTTTGCTCCGAGTGTTGGAAAATAAGGGGCACTTGTGTCACAAACAGGATGGACCCCGTTATGTTTTCTCTCCCACCCTATCCAGGGAAACAGCGAGGCAGACTGCTCTGCAGCACCTTCGGAAGACTTTCTTTAATGGCTCGACAGAAGAAATTGTGGCTGCTCTCCTCGATATTTCGGAAGACGATCTTTCCGACGAAGATTATCACCGCTTACAAACACTTATTGAAAAGGCCAGGAAAGAAGGAAGATAACCATGTTAGCCCTCCTTTGCGAATATCTGATCAAGAGCTCTCTAGTCCTGTCTGTTTCGATTGTGCTGGTCTATTTAATGAGAAAAAAGTCAGCCGGCTTGAGGCATCTTGTTCTTTCTGTTTTTTTTATCGGGCTCCTCTTTTTACCGATTCTCTCATCTTTCACAACAGGTTGGGAAACAAAATTTCTTCCTTCATGGCAAACAAGGGATGCTTCCGCTCTGAAGGCTAATGGCTTAGCTCGAAACTTGAATAGTTCTTCCCAAACTCTTGGGTCTACCTTAGTAGCCTCAGAGATCCCCATACACATGGAGGAGGTCAAAAAAGACTCTCGGCCCGTATTTGGATTCGCTGCGCTTTTGATATGGTTCTTTGGATTGATGTTTCTTTCTATTCGAATACTGTTAGGCCTGTTTGGTACTTTCCGGCTAACTCGAGAAGGACAGGATATACAGGATTCCTTGTGGAAAAGACTTCTGCAACGTTTCCTGGCGACTGTTTTTTTGAGAAAAAAAATCAATCTCTTAAGTCATAACAAAACCATGGTTCCTCTAACATGGGGTATCTTCAAACCTGTTGTAATGATGCCGGCAGAATCCAAAAACTGGAGCGAAAATCAGCGTTCCACAGCTCTTTATCACGAGCTCTCTCATATCAAAAGAGGAGATTATCTGGTCATGATACTGGCTCGAATCAGCCGGGCTATCTACTGGTTCAATCCTCTAAGCTGGATCGTTTTGAGAATGATCAAAAAGGAACAAGAGAAAGCTTGTGACGAGCTTGTCTTGAAAGCGGGCATAAAACCATCGACCTATGCGGAAAACCTTCTTTATATCCGAAATTCAATTTCTGGTCATTGGAATCCGCCTGCGACTGTTTTAGGTGTGATGAATAAATCCCATCTGAACGACAGGCTTACTACTATTTTAAAACAGAGGTTCAACCTCAAGGAGGTTCAAATGAAAACCAAAATATTGCTGAGTGTATTGGCTATTCTATCTATTTCGTTTATCGGCCTGGCACGCCCAGGAAACTCCTCAGGCGGCCATGCTGAAGCCGTCTCTCTCACGGACACAACGGTTACAGCTCCGGTCGATTCTCATGAAACTCCCATTGTTTTGCAGGATCAAGACAAAAAAGAGCAGAAAAAGGAAGTCAAGAAGAAGGTGAAAAAAGAGGACAAGGAAAAAGAGAAAACCATCTTTGTTTGGACAGCCAAAGAAGGCGAAAAAGGAACGTATGAAATCATTATCGATAAAAATGATCCAAAAAAAATCGTCTTCGTTACATCTCCGCATGCGGAACATGATAAGGACGCAAAGGCATATTGGACGATCAAGGCGGACAAATTGCATCTTTCTGAAGACGTGAAAACAATCAAGCTCGATAAGGGAGCAGTCATCCACATTAAAAAAGGTGATAAAGAAGGAGTCGAGGTTATCGAACTTGAGCCAGATCATGTCTTTGTTGATGTCCACGTGTCTCCCCATGTCGAGGTGCATCCCAAAGTCCATGTCGTTATAGATACAGAGAAGTATGCAAAACTGATAGAGAAAATTAAGGAAAAATTGGCCAAGCTTAAGGAAAAGGACCTGGATTCTGATGTGAAAGAGGTTGAGCTTGAGGGAATCGAAAAAACCCTAGAAAAATTGAGGAAAGCTTTAGAAAAAAAATCAGAAAAAACAGAACATGTCGATGTGAGTATCAGGCACAAAGATTCACATTCCTATAGAATCAAAACGAAAGATATCCATATTGATGGTGAAAAATTGCATCACACAGTCGAGATTGGTGATGATAAGGGAGCATTCTCTCTGATCTATCACGCAGAACTTGACACAGATCAAA
>DAOWCB010000373.1 GCA_030633795.1 Candidatus Aminicenantota bacterium
AAAATGGGATGCCGCCTGCGACGAGATCAGCGAAAACAACAAAAAGGGCCGGCCTGTTCTCGTCGGAACCATATCGATCCAAAACTCTGAACACCTGAGCTCCCTCCTGAGAAAAAAAGAGATAAATCACGTTGTGCTCAATGCCAAATACCACGAATCAGAAGCCAAAATCATCGCTCAAGCTGGACGGATCGGGGCGGTAACCTTAGCCACAAACATGGCGGGCAGAGGGGTAGACATCCTGTTAGGGGGTAACCCTGAGCATTTAACACGGGAAGACTTTTTAAAAAAAGGCATAGACCTGGAGGAGAATCACCAGGAGGAATTTGAACGAGCCCGCGCCGAAACAAAAACGACCACAGACCTCGAGCACAACAAAGTTATCGATCTGGGCGGACTTCACATCATAGGGACAGAAAGGCATGAAGCCCGCCGAATCGATAACCAATTACGCGGGAGAGCCGGCAGACAAGGCGATCCGGGCTCATCACGGTTTTACCTCTCTCTTGAAGATGATCTGATGCGCATATTCGGCAGCGACCGAGTCTCAGGATTGATGGCTAGGATCGGCATGGGAGATGGAATCCCGATCGAACACAATATGGTAACTAAAGCCATAGAGAGAGCGCAGAGGCAAGTCGAAGGACAAAACTTTACCATCCGGAAGCACCTCTTGGAATACGATGATGTGATGAACAAACAGCGAGAAAGCATCTACGGCCAGAGAAGAGAGATCCTCAAAGGAAAAAACCTCAAAGAAGACATTTCTGGATTGATCGCAACCATCGTTGATTGGCAGATGGAAACAGAAACGCCCAAGGAACAATCGCCGGACGATTGGGAAATCGATGCTTTCCAAAAAACTATAGGTGCTCAATTCGGTGTAGATATGTCCGAATGGGGCATAGACTGGGATACTATCAATTTTGATGAGCTGAGAGAAAAGACTCTTCAAACGCTCACCCAGATTTACGAGGACAAGGAATCCCAACTCGGCACAGAAAGGATGAGAGAGTTTGAAGGGGTCATCATGCTTCAGATTATAGATACCCAATGGAAAGACCACCTGTTGGGGATGGACTACCTTAAGGAAGGCATCGGGCTGCGAGGATATGGCCAAAGAGACCCTTTGATTGAGTACAAAAAGGAAAGTTATGACATGTTCCAGGCGATGCTGGATAGAATCGAGGACGAGGCACTGCGCTACCTGTTCTTGATTCAGCCGGTGGTGGAAGAAGAAATGCCGGAGAGGAAGGAACAACCAATGTATTACCAAAGGGCTCAAGGAGGAGGCCAAGTCCAAACATCCCGAAAAGCGAGATCGGTCATCCCGAAGAAGAGGAAAAAGAAAAAAAAGAAGAGATAGGGAGGAACAAATGCTGGATAACAAAATAAAAGAAGGACTCACCTTTGATGATGTACTGATTCTTCCTGCCAAATCCAAGGTTTTGCCTACAGAAGCTGAAGTCTCAACCAAACTCACACGTAACATCCCCCTTCCTATCCCGATCATCAGCTCTGCTATGGATACGGTAACTGATTCGAGGATGGCTATTGCACTGGCACAAAAAGGAGGCATCGGCATCGTCCACCGGAACATGTCCATCGAAAAACATGCCGAAGAAGTGGACAAAGTCAAACGACATGAGAGCGGAATGATTGTCGATCCCATCACTGTGAGGCCTCAGAATAAAATTTTCGAGGCAAAAGAAGTGATGAAAAAATACAAGATATCTGGCCTACCGATCACGGATGAGAACAACAAACTTGTCGGAATCCTGACTAATCGAGACATCCGATTCGAAACACGGCTCAACATTTCGATCGACAAAGCGATGACAAAGGAATTGATCACCGTTCCGTTAGGAACATCACTTAAAGAAGCGGAAAAACTCTTCCATAAGCACAAAATCGAAAAACTTCTGATGGTTGATGAAAATTTCCATCTTAAAGGCTTGATCACGTATAAAGACATCCTGAAAAGAATCCAGTACCCTAATGCTTGTAAGGACAATTTTGGCCGGTTGAGAGTAGGAGCAGCTATCGGGGTAAGTGGGGAAACCCTGGAAAGGGCCAAAGCTTTAGTTCAGGCGAAAGTGGATGTGCTGGTGATCGATACGGCCCATGGCCATTCCCAGAAAGTCATGGATACAGTGAAAATGATAAAAAAAGAGCTCCCTGACCAGGAACTCATTGCCGGAAACATTGGGACTACAGAGGCGGCCAAGGAACTCATCGCACTCGGCGTCGATGCTGTGAAAGTCGGCGTGGGACCCGGCTCTATCTGCACAACCCGTATTATTTCTGGGGCGGG
>DAOWCB010000233.1 GCA_030633795.1 Candidatus Aminicenantota bacterium
AAAGCCGGCAGTACAAGGACAACAACGATGCCAAAAGCTTGGGCTACCGTGTCAGTGGCGTTTTTCAGGACCAATGGGAATTGGGAACCTCGCTGTATCATGGTTCCTGGGATGATGATGGCGATTACGATGTGGATATGTTGGGTTTTCATTTCCTTGGGAGATTCGGCGAATTTAACCTTTACGCGGAGTATGCCAAGGCTTTGTCAGAGAATCCGGGACCGGCGGAAAAGGGAAAAATGGATGGTTATTTTGTCCAAGGATCCTATTTGTTTTTAGGGAAATTCAGGCCTTCTGTCCGGTTCGGAAACCTGGATTACCTGGATTTGGGAAACCAGCTGGGTCGCAAGCCTACCGATTATGACCGCAGGATCCTGGCTCTTGGATTAAACTATTATCTCACAAATTCCATCGTATTTAAGTTCGAGTACGATTTTTATTTCTCGGGTGAGCGCGAAGAAGATACGAACAAAAATCTTCTCGCCCTGCAAGCAGCCGTCCGGTTCTAGTACGGCCTCAGATACTGCATTTTTAAGGCTTTTTCGATTTCAAACGGTCTCTAAAAAGAAAATCGGTTCCCTCATCACGACCGTAATCCATGAAAAGTTAAAGGAGGTTCGTGCCGCAGTTCTGTTTTCTATTGATTTATGATGGGAGAAAACTGATACTCCCTATTGGTGCACTCTGAAGGCTGACGGATTCTTGAATGGAAAATACCCGAGCGGAGCAGAAGCGCACAAAAAAAATCCTCATGGAAGCAAACCCATTCCTAAAAGCCTATACAATACCTTTTGAGATCATGGGATAAATGATGCTTCGGGGCTGACTTATCAGCTTGCCTGACGTCCCCCTTTTTGTTATATTTTTATTGATGCCGATTCAAAGTAAGTTAATCGTCAAGATCAAAAAAATCAAGTTCAAAAAGCCACGATTCAAGATTCCTAGATTCAAAAAACTCAAATTTCGCCAACTTTTTAAATGGACTCTGATAACATGCCTGATCTTGGGCTTCTTAGGGTTAGGGGCCGTCCTTGGTGTCTACAAAGCCAGTCTTCAGAACTTACCCGATATCGCCCAGCTGGAAGAGTGGGAACCCAGCAAGATCACGTATATTTATTCTGATCAACAGGATGTGATAGGAGAGTACGCTTTAGAGAAAAGGATCGAGGTGCCTTTCGAGCAGATCTCGGATGTCCTTAAAAAAGCCATCCTCGCCACCGAAGATGCCCGTTTCTATTCTCACCACGGCATTGATTTTCGGGGTATACTTCGAGCCGTAAAAGAAGATATCAAGCTGATTTTCACACCCCGGAAACTACATGGGGGAAGCACCATTAGTCAGCAATTGATTACCCGGCTTATGCTCCATCGTCAGCAGACATTGCGACGCAAATTAAAGGAAGCTATCCTTGCGATGCAACTAGAGAGGAAGTATACAAAGGAAGAGATCTTTACCCTGTACTGCAACCAGTTTTACATGGGCCATGGAGCCTATGGAGTCGAAACGGCTTCCCAGATGTTTTTCGATAAAAGTGTGTCCGATTTGACCTTAAGCGAGGCCGCCTTGATTGCCGGTATTTTCCGAGGCCCTAGTGTCTATTCCCCCTACGAAAATCATGACGGGACCCTCCGCCGGCGGAATCATGTGCTCAATCGCATGCTGGATGAGGGGTATATCTCGCAAGCTGAGCATGCCGCAGCAAAAGCAGAGCCACTGAATGTCCTTCCTCTCAACCGAAAGGATTCTGACTTCGCTGGGTACTTCAAAGAAGAGATACGAAAACACCTGGAGAAAAACTACGGGGCGGATGCTCTTTACACAGAAGGCCTTAAAGTCTACTCGACCCTCAATCCTGTGTATCAGAGATACGCCGAGGAGGCTTTAAAAAAACAGCTCCATATTCTTGATAAAAGGCAGGGTTGGCGGAATGATAAGCGAAACTTAATCGATGAAGGCGTCGAGAATCTGGATGAGATCGAGGAGCGCTTCTTCATAAAAACCGGCAATAGAGAAACAAGAGAAGAATTTTTGCCCAGCTGGTTAAAAACCTCCCTGGAGGAAGGCGACATCATCGAGGCCGTGGTTTTGGAGGCGAAGAAAATCGAAGCACAGGTTAAAGTAATAAACTTCACGGGAAAACTGACAAATAAAAATATTCGATGGACAATGACAACCGATTTGAGAAAACTGATCAAAAGAGGGGATGTCATCCATGTGAAAATAGACAAGATCGATGAGGAAAACATGTCATTTACTGCCTCTCTCGATCAAGAGCCGAAACTCGAAGGAGCTGTGTTAGCCATCGAGCCCCAAACAGGACAGATCAGAGTCATGGTGGGAGGCTATTCCTTCCGCCGCAGCAAATGGAACAACACCACGCAGGCTATGAGACAGGCCGGCTCTGTCATCAAACCTTTTTTATACACCGCTGCTTTGGAAAACGGCTTCACTCCGGCCGACAGGGTAGTGGATGAACCCACAGATTTTGTCGACAAATGGTCGGGCAATATCTGGTCTCCACCGAACTACGACGAGAAATTCAAAGGGTCGGTCACCGTTCGCCAGGGCCTTGAGGAATCGAGAAATATCGTCACAGCCAAACTTCTTGAGTTTATTTCTCCCCAGGTGGGAGTGGAGTACTGCCAGAAATTCGGGATTACTTCTCCGATTTATCCCTATATGTCCCTTTCCCTGGGGGCATTCGAGATCAAAATGATCGAGCTCGTTTCGGCTTTTACTACCTTTCCCAATAAAGGAATCAGGGTAAAACCCTATTTCATCTCGAGGATCGAGGACAAGGATGGGAATATTCAAGAGGAAGCCACGGTCGAGTCACAGGAAGTCCTATCTCCTCAGACGGCTTTCATGATAACCAACCTGCTCCGTGGAGTGGTCCAAAGGGGGACCGCTTGGAGAGCGAGCTATCTGGAAAATAATCTGTGTGGGAAGACAGGGACAACGGATAATTGGGCAGACGCCTGGTTTATGGGATTTTCCCCATCTCTTGTTGTGGGTGTTTGGATTGGCCACAAGGAAGAACTTATCACTATCGGAGAGCGGCAGTCCGGTGCTGTAGCGGCTCTTCCCGTATTCATAGATATGTTCGAGCGTATCATAGAGGATAAAAAAATGATGGCAGAAGAAGCGGGGATTGAATACGAGTGGGAGGAATTCGATGTACCGCCAAATCTCGTGCAAAGAACGATCGACCGAAAGACCGGATTGCTCGCCACGCCGATCTGTTTATTCCTGCTCAATGAGTATTTCTTTCTGGGAAAAGTTCCGGACAGATTCTGTTCCTATGACGATCACATGCTGACATATGATTACTATAAGAGATTAGGACTGGAGGAAGAGGAGGAGGAGTAATTTCCCAGGTCTTATCACTTCTTTTTTTTCACTTTTTTGGAACCCACACGCGTATGCGACGAACTTTTCGGTGAGGACGATTTTTTGACTTTCGCAGAGGTCTTCGACTTAGTGGTCGAACTCGATTTTGTCTTTTTGGAGGAAGAGCTTTTCGAGGATTTGCTCGAGAGGACACTAGTTATCTTGCCAAGGGTCGTTCTGGCCTTTTTTATTTCTGGACTT
>DAOWCB010000157.1 GCA_030633795.1 Candidatus Aminicenantota bacterium
GCCAATATTGTTGAGATAAAAGATCACAAACAAGCCCAGGAAGCGCCCTCCCCGTATGCGATCTTCAGCCTGATTTATGACGGGGAACTTCTGGCATTTCACCCGATCAGCAACAAGCGGTTCATGAATATCATGGACAAAGTGTTGAAGGAATAGCCCCCAATTAAAATTTTGCGGACAGGCCGGCGATAAACGAAACATCGTTTTTCTTGATGCCCTCGCCTACGGGTTTGCTGTCATATTTGTCCATCAGTGTCAGTTTGACCGACAAACTTTTTGTTATGGCAGAGGCCAAACTTATCTCGAATTGTAAAAAGTAAAAACTCAATTCGGAAACATTCGAATTGAAACTGAGAGTTTGGGATATTTCTGCGGTTGGGCTGACTTTCCAGGTGAATTCATTCCCCAGTGTGATGCCCGTATAGCTGTCTGTTTCTTCAGACTTAAAATATTTTGTGAACACCTGGGATAGTCCAGCGCTTGCAGATAGAAGGACATCTCCCGAGGCAAGGACTAAGTAGCCCAATCCCAAGCCTGGAAGGATTCTGTAGCTGTAGTTTTTAAACCGATCTCTTAGGCCCTGAATCCCATAATAGGAAAAAAATCTCTCCGAGTGTTTCCATTTGATATGACTTTCCAATCCCATGGATTCAGCGTTGGTAATATCCCTTTCTTTGTTCAAAAGAAAATAGGCTTTATTGGTGTTATCGATAGTCTTGGACAACGGGCCTTTTGCCGAAAAAATTATAGATAAATTGGTTGTGTCGGTGTTCCCGCGTGCCAAAGCCAATCCCACCGCTGCATCTCCGCCCCATTTGTTTTTTTCGCCTTTATTTTCTTGGGCGAATGACCATGCGGCCAGGCATAGGCATAGAGCTGCAATAAGCATATGATATTTGAAAAGTTTCATGAGCTATCCTCCATCAAATGAGTCCGTTTGTTTTTATTCCTTGTTTTGTGCAATAGGTATGGATAGGATATTCAGGATTTGGGACTGCGAGAACGGTAGCCAGCCAACAGGCCCAGAAGAAATCCGATAAAAAGAAAACCGATTATCACAAGAATACGGGACATGCTGATCGTCCAGAAAAAGAGTTGGAAAGTCACGATTTCTTTGTTCTGGAATGCGATTATCAGAGCCAGTAGGGTTAACACAATAATGATGACAAACTTCGGTTTCATTCATTTCTCCTTTTAACCTGGATAATTCATGTACGAGCTTAAAATCAAGGGACACGTTACCGATTTGTTTTAAAATCGGTAACGTGTCCCCTAAATTTCTGTATAAATCCATAATCATTCTACACGGATTCCAGGAGTTCTTCGAGCCGGAGGCGGTGGGATTCCCATGATTCATACAATCACTCGATTCGTTTCTTGAGCTCGGCATAGTCCTTGTTCAATTGGGCGATGTCCGTCTCATCCCGGTAGATTCCAGGATCAGCCAGTCTCGTCTCCATTTCTCTGAGTTGGAACTCGGACATCTCTATATCTTTTTCTAGTCTTTCTATCATTTTCTGCAGGTGGTTCCGTTCACGGCTTACTTCTTGACGAGCTTCAGCCTCCTGGCGCTTTTGCTCTCTGGTCTTTCGGCTTGTGGCACCGCGCTCCTGTGGTTCATCCTCTTCGATTTTTTGTTCGGTCGTGTCCGGTTTCTGTTCCTGCTTCCAAAGATAATAGGAATAATTGCCGCAGTATTCGTTCAGACATCCATTCTTGAGCTCGATGACCCTGCCCACCAGCTTATCCAAGAAGTAGCGGTCATGGGAAATGAGAAGCAAAGTGCCATCGTAATCGCCCAGAGCATCCTCTAGCGATTCCCGGGCGGTGATGTCTAGGTGGGTGGTGGGTTCGTCCATAATTAAAAAATTGACAGGCGAAAGCAATATTTTTGCCAGTGATACGCGTGCCTTTTCCCCACCTGACAGGACCTTGATCTTTTTATCAATCTCGTCGTCACCGAACTGAAATATCCCCAGTGCCTGGCGGATTTTGGTAATGAGCCCTGTGGCAGCAGTGGAGGCCACTTCGTCGAAGAGCGTGTTTTCCGGATGCAGGGCCTGGATCTGGTGTTGGGCATAAAAGCCGACTTGCACCTTCTTTCCCAGCCGGAGGGTCCCTTGCTGCGGCTCAAGCTCTCCTGAGACAAGTCGAGTCAACGTGGTTTTTCCTGCTCCGTTGACTCCGACCAGAGCGATCTTATCCCCTCGCGAGATGTGAAGGTCGAGATTCTTCAACACCCAATCCTGCTGGTAGCGGAAACTCATGTTTTCGGTGAACAATACATCTTTATAACCGGGCGTTTCGATCTGGAGGCTGAAATTCAGGCTTCTGGGTGCCGGGGGAAATTCGATCGCCTCCATCTTTTCCAACATTTTGATCCGGCTTTGAACCTGAGCAGCCCTTCTTTTATCACTCCGGTACTTGTTGATGAAGCGAGTAATACGCTCCTTCTCTACTGCCTGCTCATCGCGTCGTTTCTGCAAAAGCCGAAGTTTCTCCTGCTTCTGCTCCTCGAAGAAGTGATAATTCCCTCGGTAGCGGGTGAGTTTGCCCTGGTCGAGCTCGTAGATCTCATGGGCCAGCCGGTCGATGAAAAACCGGTCATGGGAGACGATGACAATACTGCCCTTGTAACTCAGGAGATAATGCTCCAGCCATTCCATCGAGGGAATATCCAGGTGGTTGGTGGGCTCGTCCAGGAGAAGCAAGTCAGGATTTTGGAGAAGGAGCCGGGCTATGTAAATCCGCATACACCATCCTCCGCTCAGCTCGGCGAAGTCTGCATGAAATAGGTTCTCTTTGAAACCTAGTCCGGAAAGAATTTTTTTAGCTTCACCTTCGATAGTGTAGCCCCCCAGATCCTGATAATGCTGTTCCAGGGGACCTAGTTTTTTCAGCAAGCCTTTGTCCTCAGGGTCGGTTTCTAGGGTGGTGTGAAGGGCGTGGATCTTGTGCTCCAGCTCTCGGATCTCCGGAACTCCTGCCAGGGCGTTCTCCAGGACGCTCCCTTGGCCTACCACGATTTCTTCCTGGGGGAGGTAGCCAATGGTGTAGTTACGCGGTTTGGTAATGGTCCCTGCATGGGAGGCAATATCTCCGGTCAGGATGCGCAGAAGGGTGGTTTTTCCAGACCCGTTGGGCCCGATCAGCGCGAAACGCTTCTCAGGTTGAAGATTCCAGCTTACAGAGGACAGGAGGTCCCGGTCCCCGATGGAGTAATGGAGGTTACGAATCTGAAGCATAATCTGTCCTCAATGGACAATCATAATACCATATTTTCTACTAGACTCAATTCTCAATCCCATTCTCTTATTGTCATCAGTCTAATGCTGGTATATGGAAAAAATGAAAAAAGTGGCTTTCTCGTTTGGACAGAGGCTGGTATCAAAAGGCCTCAAGGCCGACAAAGAAAAGCGGGCGGAATTTGCCGTCGCCAAAGGATCGATGGCTGTCTGCGATATAACTTAGCCCCGCGCCTCCGATCAAAGAAACACTTGAGGAGAGGTCATAGCTCACGTGAGCCCGTCCAATCAGGATGTGCTGGTTGGGTGCCTCGGGGCTGTTTTTAAAGATTTTTTTGTTATCCATGTACATGTATCCCACATCGACTCCGATGGAAACGGATTCTTGGTACACCGTCATTCCGTAGTAACCTGCATACGAAAGAGCCGAGCCCTTATCTTCCTGGAAGTTCCAGTACCCGAGTGCAACGATCGAATAGATCATTCCCACCTCGAACTTGACACCTGAGTTTATTCCGCTGAGGTTGCTTCCCCAGTTGATCCATCTTATGTTTCCATCCTTTTTCGACACATTGACCAATCCGACGGGGATTCCTTGTGTTTCGCCGTTCCAGTTGACTATACCCAACTGAAATCCGCGCATTTCGGCCGACACGTTGATTATTCCGATTTGGGCCGCATTGGAAAAGTAGGGGGCAATGTTGAAAACACCTATTTGGGCACCGGTCAGGTTATCCCCGACAATGTTAAAAAGACCCGATGCTTGTAATCCTTTGAAGTTCTCGCCCACGATATTGAACAGACCGGCTGCCTGAAAGCCCACACAACTTTCCCCGACGATATTGAATCCTCCCGTGGCTTGAAATCCCTTGAATCTTTCCCCCACAATGTTGAACAATCCGGAAGCCTGGAGTCCTTGGAGATAGTTTCCGGTTATATTCATCCCTCCTGCTATCTGGAATCCTTGCCCTGTTTCACCCGTGATGTTTATCAGCCCGGATACCTGAGCTCCTTTGAGATAGTCTCCGGTGACACTTACTAAACCGCTGACCTGGACGCCTGATGTTGAATCACCAGAAACACCGGAAAGCCCCGTGATTTGAAGCCCTTTTAATCCACCGGTTAGGGCTGAGGCGCCGATCGCTAGATCCAGGCCTTTGACTGTTCCCATCCGTCCATACAACAGGGTGAAGTTTAAGTTTGCCGAATCGTGTTTTGTGCGGTTGATCGAGACAGGGTACCAGAGAGACAGATTGACAGGATAATGTCTGGGAGAAAAGGATGGTTTTTCTTCCTCTTCTTGAGCGGATAGCTGGAGGTTCGAGATAAATAAGAGAGACAAGGATAGGAAAGCAATAATGATTGCCGTTTTCATAACGCACCTCTACAGTCTTGTGTTTAATCTAAAATACGAAAATATTGACTAAAAAGTTTCCTATTTCCCCGGACTGTACAGGACTTTTCCGGGAAGCTTTTCTGTGTGTTTGCCGTGATCGATGATGGTCGTGCCGTTCACGAGGACA
>DAOWCB010000269.1 GCA_030633795.1 Candidatus Aminicenantota bacterium
GCGATAATCACGGCCGATATGCCGAGGGCGATAAACTTGTATTTCATGAATTGGAAGTTGGGCTTTCTAAATATCTGCATTTTATATACTCAATTTTGCTTTCTGTTTTCTCTGGGGCAAAGAGACGTCAAAAATCAGTCTCGAAACAAAAACGGCAGTAAACATGCTGGCTGAGATCCCAATAATTAAAGTGATGGCAAATCCGCGGATGGGTCCGGTCCCGAATTGGAAGAGAAAAATGGCCGCGATGATAGTTGTGACGTTGGCATCCAGGATCGTCTTGAAAGCTCGTGAAAATCCTGAGGAGATAGCACTCGGCACACTCTTTCCTTGGGTAAGCTCCTCCCGAATTCTCTCAAAGACCAAGACATTGGCATCCACCGCCATCCCGATGGTCAAGATAATTCCGGCGATTCCGGGAAGCGTGAGATGAGCCTTAAAGTAAGCAAGAGCACCGGCTAAAATCAGGATATTGAGGATCAAGGCGGATACGGCGTTAACCCCGGCTATCTTGTAATAAAAGACCATGAATACAAAAATTAGGATCAGGGCGATGATGATAGAAGTCAGGCCCTTGCGAATGGAGTCCGCACCCAGGGATGGCCCGATGGTTCGCTCCTCCAGATATTTGATTGTGGCCGGAAGAGCGCCTGCGCGAAGGGCGATTGTGAGATCATCGACAATATTAGGATCGGAGAATCCCCGGATAATACCCGTGTCGGAAATTCTGTCCTCGATGGTTGCAACATTGATGATTTTTTTGTCCAGAATGACACACAAAGGTTTTTGCAGATTATCCGACGTGAACTTGTAAAACCGTCTGCCGGCCTCTGGTGAGAGCCGAAAAGAAACGGCTGGATTATTCCACTCGTCACTGGACCGGCGGGCATCACGAAGATCTTTCCCGGACACGGTGGACACGCGGCTCACCAGATAGTAGCCATCCAGGTTTCGTCGCGGATCTCCGGGTAGGATTTCCATATCGAGAGGAACCTCCCCTCCGTGTTCCAAAAGCAATGTTTCCTGGTCTGGTGCGGGCCCTCCATAGACCAAACGCCATTCGAGTTTTGCGGTTGTCTTGAGGATATTTTTCACTCGGTCCGGATCTTCGACACCCGGGAGCTCGACGATGATCCTTTCCCCTGTAGGGCCGCCCTGCCGCTGGATCGGGATTTCTGAGAGTCCCAGTTCATCCACCCGGTTGCGGATGGTTTCGATAGATTGGCGAACAGCCTGGTCTCGGAAGTAAGTGACAGCGCTGGCTTCCATGGTCATGGTGGCATTGGATCCAGACACGGAGTTATCCCATTCCCTGAAATATTCATCTAAAAGATCACGGACTTCCCGTTCCTTTGTAACATCGAAGCCCAGCAGAGTGAAGCGTCCAATGCGACTTTCGCTTTTGGCAATAGAGCTATAGCTGATATCATCTTTTTTCATTCGTTCTTGCAGTCGCATGATTTCCTGGTCTGTTTCGGTGTTGATGGCATCATCGGTGACAACCTGCAAGACCAAATGCATCCCTCCCTGTAGGTCTAAACCGTATTGAATTTTTGTCCCTGGCGGGTAGGCAAGAAACACAGAGAGGGCGATAACAGCAATGACAAGAATAATTTTCCACTGTAGGTTTTTTTTCATCTTTATCTTTCTTATTGAATTAATTTCAGGTTAAAAAACCTGAAAAACACCCAAGAAATACCTTGACTAACTTTCTTTTTTGTCAGATAAAAAAGCGGCGACCGCGTTTCTAGTGATATCGACCTTTACGTTGGATGCAATCTTGAGCTCGATCTTATCCTCTTGGACTCCCATCACGATCCCATAGATCCCCCCGGTTGTGACGATCTTATTGCCGGGTTTGAGTTGCCCCACCATCTCTTGATGTTTTTTCTGTTTTTTCCGCTGTGGCATTATGATCAGCAGATAAAAAATCACGAAAACCAGGACAAACGGAAGCAATGCCGTAACGATGCTTCCCTGGGGACGGGCAGCTTGCCCACCCTGCTGTAAAAACGAAAAAAGACTTGAAATAATCATACCGATTCACCCTCTTCTTTTTTATTCATTATACTATACTTCAATCTGCGAAATGAATTGGATTGAATAGAGTGCCTAATTTTTCGGAAGATGTCAAGATAAAAGTGAAGGTTATGAATAGTGTTGAGGATGGATGAACTTATCTCCTGTCTCTCGTAGAGATGTCTCAGGTAGGCCCGGGAGAAATTTCGGCAAGTGTAGCAGCTGCACTCCTCGTCTATCGGTCTTTTATCCCTCTCGTATTTCTTATTCTTTATCACGATTTTCCCCGAGTTGGTGAAGAGTGTTCCGTTCCTGGCGTTTCGTGTCGGGAGAACACAGTCGAAAAAGTCTATCCCCGATTCGACAGCCTGGAGGATGTCTTTGACATAGCCGATGCCCATCAAATAACGAGGCTTTTCTTTAGGGAGGATGCTGTGGGATTGCTCGACCATGTCCATGAACTGAGTTTTGGGTTCTCCGATTCCCAATCCCCCCAATGCGTATCCGTCAAAATCAATGGCCATCAGTTCTTCGATACTCTGTTTGCGAAGATCCCAGTAAATTCCACCCTGGCAGATCCCCCACAAAAGTTGTGAGTGATGCGATCCTTTTTTTTGCATGTGTGATTTGGAACGCTGCGCCCATTCTGTCGTGATTTTGGCTGCTTGTTTGGCTTCTTTTTTAGAGGAAGGATAGGGGCAGAAATAGTCCAAGAGCATCATGATATCGGTCCCCAGTGCGCGCTGAATATCGATAATGTCCTCCGGGGTGAGAAAAATTTTTGTCCCGTCCAGATGGGAGGAAAATTCCACTCCTTCCTTTTTCACTTTGGTCAGGGGCGAAAGACTGTAGATTTGGAATCCGCCGCTATCGGATAGGATAGGACCCGGCCAGGAAATAAAGGAATGAACACCCCCGAGCTTTTTTATGACGTCCATTCCAGGTCGAAGGTACAGGTGGTAAGCATTGACTAGGATGAGTTGGGCATCGAGGTTTTGGACCATGCTGTGAGAGAGAGCCTTGACCGTTCCCTGGCTTGCCACCGGAGCAAATGCCGGGGTTTGGATCGGGCCATGATCGGTATGGATGATACCCGTTCGTGCGGAAGAGTTGGGATCTGTTGCTGTTATTTCACAAGCTGTTTGCATTTTTAGAAAAGGGGACGGTTCTATTTTTTTGGCGACCCTCAAGTTTATATCAAAAAAATTACCAATGCAAAAATAGAACCGTCGCCTTTATGCAGAA
>DAOWCB010000237.1 GCA_030633795.1 Candidatus Aminicenantota bacterium
ACTGGAAGGATCGTTTTTAAGGGCCGTTGGAATATCAGGATAAGGGACTTGGTGGCTGTGGGCCGGTTCTTTGTTGTGCCCCAAAACAGCCGGATCTTCCCAGTCATAGGCAGTATCTACTGGAGCAGGATTCTTCGTGCAGCTCAAGATCATGAGAGAAATAAACAGCACGACCAAAAAAAATACATAAATGATATGACGTGATTTCATTTTATTTCGAAAAAGTCTTGGCTGCTGTTTGCCATACCCAAGACTGCATGATACAGAATTTTCGATAATTCTTCCATGGTGCTGGCATTGATCGTGTCAGCAGTATCCTTTCTCGTGCGGGTAAAAGTGGGAGTTCCGTAGACGGTGATAGTTATGCTGGGAATGCCCTTGCTTAGGAAGAGATCGGAATCCAACTGTGGCCGGCCAGGGTTAGAGTAGGGAAAAGCTTCGAGGGCGTGCTTCCACAGCTTGGGATAATTCTGGGCCCCGAGGGCGCGTGCCTTATCCCCGCATCCCACCGTGCTCAGATTGAGATATACGATGGTTTTGTTTTTGGGGAAGGCCGGTTTTTTGAGGTAAGTCTGGGCACCCATAAAAGCCTGCTCCTTGGATCCGAATGCAACAATCAGGACAGACCGTTTGGGTCTGACCGGGCTTTTTGCCAGAGCTTCGGCCACACCCAAAAGCACGGCCACTCCGGAGGCATTGTCATTGGCTCCGGGCATGATCTCGTAACAGAATCCCAAATGGTCCAGGTTTGCGCCAAGGATGATGACTTCTTGTTTGAGTAGAGGATCGATGCCTTCGATCTGACCAATAACGTTGTATCCGATGCCTTTGGGATGATGTTCGGTGAAGTTTTGTATCGTGAAGACTTTTCGCGTTCTGAAGGACCGGGGTTGCAGGGAGCGTTTGATTTCTTCCAAGTGTTCCTGATGGGTTTTTCCCGAACCTGCGAAGAGATCTTTCACAACGCTATCTCCCACTTGAGCTACCATTAATTTTGGGACATGGTCGATATCCGGATTGACCGTGAGTTTGTTGATTAGCATGCCCTTAACCCCATGAGCTACCGCCATCTTGAGCTTGTACTGGTAAAAGGAATAAGGCCGCCATTCCTTGAAGAGATCGGCATTGCCTTCCGGAGAAACAGGAGCGTCAGGTTCGACCAGGACGATTTTTCCTTTGACATTCACTCCGGAATAATCATCGTAGTTCATTTCTGGTGCAGTGATGCCATAACCCACATAGACGACTTCAGCTGTGATGAACCCGTCGGCGGATTGTGAACCTGGGTAATATTCCTTCTCGTAGGCATACTTTTTTTTCCTTTGTTGGCCTCTAGACCGGTAAGTGTAAGAAAGTTCCCCTCCCACAAACACGATGGTGTAGGGATTGGCATAAGCTTGGAGGAACGTGTCGTTATCTCCTCGGGGAGTGAGTCCCCATTCTTCGAAAAGAGAGCTGACCCAGTTGGCACATGCTTTAAACTCCGGCGTTCCTGTGAGGCGTCCTGTGTAGGTCTTGGAGGACAGTTTTTTAACATAACCCAGCAGTTTTTCTCCGGAGATGGAGCCCAAAAGCCTATCCATCTGTGTTTTTTCTTCATCGGATATTTCGACCTCTTTTTTGACTCCCACGGCACAGGACGTCATCAGGAAGATGGTCAACACGAATATCGTAAGAGGGATAACAAAAAATTTATGATTTTTCATTCTTCTGGATCCTTTAACAGAATGTTCTATTTTAGTCGAATTCTTTGCTTCCATCGAGCTGGAGCGTTTCAAATCCCTTTTGTCGGCAAGCCTCATAAACGACAATAGCCACAGCATTGGATAGGTTGAGGGACCGGGCATCGGTCTTCATCGGGATTCGGTAGCATTGTTCATGGTTTTTTTCCAATAACTCCTTAGGTAAGCCGGTTGTTTCCTTTCCAAAAATCAAGAAAACTTCGCCAGAAAAATCTATTTTATCGTAGGTTTTTGAAGCTTTTTTTGTGATGAAGTTGAGATTCACCTGTTTGTTGGTTTGGAAGAAGTCATCCATCGAATCGTAATAAACAATATCCACCATGTGCCAGTAATCGAGGCCTGCCCGTTTCAGATGTCTGTCACGAACAGAAAAGCCCAGCGGCCTGATCAGGTGGAGTTTGGCACCCACTGCGGCACAGGTGCGGGCGATGTTGCCTGTATTCTGGGGGATTTTGGGCTGGTAAAGGACGACGTTCAAGTTTAGCATGGTCTTATTATATCCCGGCGTTTGATTTCTTACAATTTCTTCAGAAACCCTTAAGTTGAACTTGGGATTCCAATCCGAAATAATGAAACCGTGACACGAAAAAGGAGTTCAAAATGAACGGGCATTTCCACAAAAGTTTGTTGTTGTGATTTTGCTTGTGTGTGGCATATCGTCAGCATTCTCCGATTTTGATCCTGCTGTTTTCCGTGTTCCCAAAGTCGATGGTCTCACCATGGATGGATCCGGAATCGATTGGGGATCACGAGGATTCCGTGGAAAAATCTGGGAATCAAACCCACCAAAGGTTTAAAAATCGGTTTCCAAGTCGTGGTGAATCCTATATCGAGCCGCCGCTTAAAAATATTGTTTCTCCCGTTAAATAACTTGAGAGATCCGAAGCAAGAAAGAGGCAGAGATTCGCCACATCCTCCGGATCACCGATCCTGCCGAGGGGAATAGTATTCAATATCTCCTCCTTAACTCCTTCCTTTCCCAAATGCTCATAGGTCATATCTGAATAAATCCATGCGGGCGCAACACCATTTGCTCTGATATTATAGGCTCCCAGTTCTAATGCTATAGATCGCGTAAAGCCATTGAGAGCAGCTTTTGCAGCGACATAGGATGAAGAACCTACCTCTCCCCGCCTGGTACATCGCGAGGAAATATTAATGATATTACCGCGCTTTTGTTCCTTCATTACCGGAACCACCAAATTGGTGAAATTATACACTCCCGTTAAGTTAACATCTATAACCCGCTGCCAGGAATCGGGTGCGATATCACCGATATTTCCCGGTTCCCATATGCCTGCATTGTTGACGAGAATATTTACTTTGTTGAACTGTCTGAGAGTATTCTCCAGTATCCTTTTGCAGTCGGCATAATTCGCAATATTGCCCTGCTCGACTAGAACTTCCACACCGTATTTTTCCGCTTCTTCCTTGAGCTCCTCAGCCGCAGTCTTATTTTTTACGTAATTCACAACAACATTCGCTCCCGCCTGAGCAAAAAGCAGCGCTATTGCCCTGCCCAGCCCCCGTGAACCTCCCGTTACGATGGCAACCTGCCCCGATAGAGATAGTGATATTGCATCTGAACACATGATAACTCCTTTTGTGATTAAGATTTTTCTAAAGTTAAATTAGTGGTATATTTTTAAGGATTAAGACAGCTCAAATATAGCGAATCTCAAAGATGATTGCAACGGGTTTTGTTAGAACTGATATGACAAAGGAATTTTTTAATCTTTATGGCGAAGGCATCGCCACGGATGATATCGCCTTACCATCCCTGACTGAACCACAGGATATTGCCCCAATGATAATAATGTTATGTAGCGGACTTGTTG
>DAOWCB010000037.1 GCA_030633795.1 Candidatus Aminicenantota bacterium
CCAGGCGAGCCGATCTTAATGCATCTGCTTCGTTACAGGGCATTTGCAGTGGATAACCACAGCTGTATACCCTGTGTCTCGCATCTACATCAACCTAGACTCGTGAATAAATCAGGTGAAATGATATATCTCGTACAAACAAAAACACAGAGCTATGAGTAAAAAACGACTGTTTTTGATCGACGGGCATTCTCTTCTTTACCGGGCCTACTATGCCATCCGGCACCTTACGAACTCCCAAGGTTTCCCCACCAATGCCATCTTCGGCTTCCTCAGCATGATGAGAAAACTTCAGGAAAAAGAGAATCCGGCTTATCTCGGAATCGTGTTCGACACAAAGGGCCCGACTTTCCGTCACGAAGCATTCAAAGAGTACAAAGCAAACCGAAAGCCTATGCCAGAAGATTTAGCGGTTCAAATCCCCATTCTAAAAAAAATCCTGAAGGCCATGCACATTCCCATTGTCGAATATGAAAAATACGAAGCAGACGATGTGCTCGGCAGCCTTGCCAAAAAGGCCTCTGTGCAAAAGGTCCACTCCGTCCTCGTCTCCACAGACAAAGACCTCTATCAACTGGTGAACGAGTCAACGACCCTGTACAACCATGCCAAAGAAATTCACATGGACGAAAAAGCTGTCGAAAAACACTTTGGCGTCCCCCCGTCCCAGGTTGTCGATGTCCTTGCTCTCTGGGGTGATCCTTCGGATAACGTTCCTGGCGTCCCAGGTATCGGCGAAAAAACGTCTAAAGCATTGCTCCACCAATTCCGCACTCTCGAAAACCTACTCGAGAACATAGATCAAATCCAGAAGCCTCCCTTGCGGGAAAATATCATAAAACACTTAGACCAACTCCGGCTGAGCCGACAACTGGTTTCCATCGAGCAAAACCTGGATGTTGATCTCGATCTCAAAGCTTTTTCACTCTCTGATCCAAGTTATGAAGATCTGATCCCCCTGCTCCAAGAATTGGAATTTTCCGCCATGCTTTCGGAATACATCGAGAGGCAAGACAACTCCGAAAGAGAATACCATGTCATTTTTCAAGCAGAACAATTGCAAAAGCTTGTTTCCAGGATAAAGAAGATCAAACGTGTTTCTCTAGACACAGAAACGGATAGTCCGTTTCCGACGAGAGCCCGTTTGGTGGGCATGTCCTTTTCCGTCGAGCCTAATCAGGCATTCTACCTACCCCTCAGCCATGATTATGCCGGCGCTCCCGCGCAGCTTTCCAAGGAAAAAGCATTCCGGATCCTTGGCCCGGTTTTATCTGATCCAAGGATCAAAAAGATCGGCCAGAACATCAAGTATGACTTTATCGTGCTCCGAAGAGAAGGATTAGAACTGCGGGGAATCGACCTAGACACCATGGTCCTTTCCTATCTGCTGGAACCAAATTGGGGGAAACACAATCTGGGAAAACTGGCTCTGAGTTACCTTCAGAAGAAAACCATCCCTTACGAGGAAATCGTTGGGAAGGGAAAAAACCAATTGACGATGAACGCAGTGGATATCGAGAGGGTGGTTCCCTATGCTTGTCAGGATGCGGATTTCGCAATGGCGCTTAGTAAACAGCTATGGCCTAGAGTCAAGGAACAAAAACTGGATGGCATCTACAGGGAATATGACCTCCCGTTGATCACGATCCTCGCTGCCATGGAAACCTGGGGAATGAAAATCGAGCCGAACAGATTAAAGGATCTGAGCGAGGAAATCCAGGAATCTCTCGATCGTCGTTCAAGCAGAATTTTCGAAATAAGCGGAGAGGAATTCAACCTCAATTCTCCAGCCCAACTCGCAACCATTCTGTTCGAAAAAATGGGGCTGCCGACTTCTCGAAGGACAAAAAAAACTAAGGGATACTCCACTAGTGTTACCGTTCTCAAGGATCTGGCCCAAAACTTTCCGATCGCCCAGCATGCCCTGGAATACAGGCAATTGGCCAAACTCAAATCCACCTATGCCGATGCTCTTCCACTCCTGATCAATCCCGAAACAGGCAGGATCCATACATCTTACAACCAAACGGTCGCAGCCACCGGAAGGCTTTCCTCTAGCGATCCTAACCTCCAGAATATTCCTGCCCGGGGAGAGTGGGGTCCACGATTTCGCCAAGCCTTTATTCCAGAAAAGGGATATCTTTTTCTCTCCGCCGATTACTCCCAGATCGAGCTTCGGGTTTTGGCGCACCTTTCCGAGGACTCGGGTTTGATCGAAACTTTTTTTACCGATCAAGACATCCATCAAGAGACAGCGGCGCGGGTTTTTGCCAACTCCACAGAGCTTTTTCCAGAGGAACAGCGCAGGCGGGCAAAAATCATCAATTTCAGCATCATCTACGGCGCCACTGCCTTTTCTTTGGCCAGAGAACTGGGGACTTCCAACGCAGAGGCGCAAGCCTTCATCGATCTTTATTACGAAAAATATCCCAAAGTGAAGGAATATTTGGAAAAAAGCGTGACCGACGCCCTCGAGAACGGAGTGGCCACAACCCTTTTCGGAAGAAAAAGGCAGGTTCCGGAGCTAAAACAAAAGGACAGATCTACCCAACAATTCGGGCGGCGGATTGCTCTCAACACCCCGATTCAGGGTACGGCAGCAGACCTGATGAAAAAGGCCATGATCGACATCGGACAGGACATCAAAAACCATGGACTCGGGGCAAAGATGATCCTTCAGGTTCACGACGAGCTTGTGTTTGAGGTACCCAAGTCAGAAGTGGAAAAAACAGAAACCCTTGTTAAGGAGAGGATGGAAAACGTTTATCCGTTGAGGGTTCCGCTCAAAGTTCATCTTGGATGGGGCGCCAACTGGGCCGAAGCGAAATAATCGGTATCGTCTTTAACGATTCCTTACTGGAATTCACGGGGGAGAGAAGCAGCTTCAACTCCAAATTGCGATCTCCAAGGTGGATGATATCTCCCCCTTCACCAAAAAAACTGGATCGGGGTCCCGCGTAACCAAGTGTTTGTAGGGCCATCCAGGGCTATCTATCGGACGCGTATCCAGCCCTTATTTCCGGACAAGAAGCTGTTGACATTGCAGCAAGAGTGCATTAATTTAGTGATACACAAGAGAAATAGACTCGGATGAAAAAACTTCAGCACGAGCGGGCAGGCTAATTGAGTGCAGAAGACTCCTTAAGAGCTCTGTTTGGCGCATTAAAAGTTTCCCTAAAAAATGCCTCTTTTTATCATAAAGAACACCCCGCCTTCATAAAATCGGTGGAAGAACTCAAGGAAAAAATCGACAGCCTTTTAGACATCGTCGCTCCAGTAAAGATCGGATTCACTCCGAACGCGGTTTATTTCGATAACAAGTACTGGGAAGAGGACAAGGCTTTCAGAGAGCTTGCCAGAATATTTCACTTCCGGAAAGTGAAAAGCTTGGAAATCAAGAAAGGCTTGGACATTCAAGAATTGATCTCCTTCATAGCCAATTTTCACCTCCCACCTAAAGAGATCTACAAAGAGGGAGGGCTCCAGAATATCTTGAAACAGGAAAAAATATTTCACCTTGCTGTCGAGGAATTGGACTACTCCCAGCTCCTCAAAGGGGAAGGGGAAGAAGTGAAAGATGTCTGGACCTATCTTCTGGATGAAGCCATCGTAAAGCAGAGCACGCAACAAATGGATCAAGTCGCTGAGAGTTTCGAAAAAATTGCGGGCCAGCTGGCTCCCGAAGATTTTGCCGAAAATGAAGAGCTCAACATGAATGTCAACAAACTCATGAGCTACATGAAAAAAGCGCAGGAAGACCGATTTCATTCCTGCGCCAAGGTTTTGGTCAAGACTTTCGTGAAAAATAAAAAATTGGCTCACGAATCCAAAATGGGAAAGCTCCGGGTCATTTTCGCCGATATCGGCGAAGAAGACTTTGCATCAGTCCTTTGGGAGGAAATCGCCACGGATGCCAGTTTCGATGCCTTGAGTTTCAGCATATTCACCAAGCTGACAGAAAGAGACAAGCAGAATGGGATCGCCTCCAAACTCAAGGCGGAAGCCCAGAAAGATGAGACTCTCTCAGGCTCGAAAGAACTTAGAAACAAGATCAAAGAACTTCTCTCTGGAACGTCAAGCCCGTATGTGTCGGAGATCTATCGGGAAACCCTTTCTTCTCTTCTCCGAGATATCGACATCAAAAAGGAATTACAGTTGAACCGGTCGTTACTGACAAAAAACTACCGGTATACCCTCCTCAATCTTTTTGTTGCAGAGGCCGATGTGGAGATAAAGAAAACCTTTTTGACACACATCCTGGAAGAGTGGGACGAAATAAGAGAGACCGGGGATTTTGAGTTTCTTAAAAATTTGGCGACAACGTTGAAACAGGAGAACGGCGGTTTTTCCTCAGAGACTATTGCCATCAAGACGAACAAGTTGATAACCGATTATGTGGAAAAAGCCGTGCTGAGGGGAGAGTTATCTCCCTACTTCGACTTTTTCATGGACAGCATGGAACACAGTGTCCTCGGTGTTAATGACTATCTCCAGAGGGTTTTCTCAGAAAATAAAATAACTCCTTTTATCCTTCAGTTTTTTTTCCGGTTTTTTTCCGATAGCATGCTGTATTTTTTAATAAATCTTGAAGAAAAATCCTCGGATAACCGATTTCTTGACCGAATGACCGAAAGCGTCAGGCTGATAGATTCTCCCTTATCTCTAGAGATTTTGAAGACGATCTATCCTCTGGGGAACAACACCGTGAAAACCAAGGTTTTAAGGGCGATGCAGAAGCTCTCTTCCCAGGATGAAACATTTCTTATGCCGATTCTGCAAAAAGGGAGCCTTGTGCACAAAAAAGAGGCCTTGATAACCCTCGTGAAACATCAGGAGACAAGAAAAAAAGCCTTGGATGCCCTTTTCTCCATCTCCTCCCCGTTTGGTCTCAGAAACAAAACCCTTAGAAGGCACATCCAATTGGTAGGAGACACCTCAATCCAGGAAGCCCGTGACCATATTTTCGCTTTGGGCCAAAAAAAAGACCTCTGGCACAGGAAGGTCCGCAAAGAAGCCAGGAAAGTCTTGGAGAAACTCGATGGTCGAAAAGATTAAAATTGCCCTTCTCAACTTGAGTTCAGCCATCCAGGCAGGAAAGATCTATTCGAAAGACCACCCGAGCTTTCAGGAATTTATCATCCGAGCCTTCAAAGCTCTCCACGAAGTCCTGCCCCGTAAAAAAGAACTCGTCATCGGGATCGTCGAAGACGAGCTGGCCTGGGAAGGAGAGATCTTTTTCTCTCTGAGCCAGAAACTGAACGCCCTTGTCCAGTACCTTCAAGAAAAGAATATCGAGCGGATTGTATTCCTGCCTGATCTTACTGAAGAAGAGCTGTCCAGCTTTGTCATGTTTTTGATCGACAGGGAAAAAAAGGGAGCGGCAGATGCCCCTGAATATCTTACGGCTCTTGGGGTCAGAAATATCCGTGCCGGAAAAATTAGAGCCCTTGCCACGCAACATGAGGTAGCCGAGGATGCGTCTACGGCAAAAAAGAAGCGGAAAAACAAAACGGTCCGGAATGTTTCTCGGGTCATCGAAAACGTGCTCAACGAGGATGATGTCGATTATTTGGAGCTAAAATTTAACGTGCTCAATTATATGGAAGATTATTTGGGAAGGCGTCAGGAGATGGTTGATCTAGTATCCATAAAGAAAAAAGACCTGACCACTTTCCTCCACCTGTTGAACGTATCCATTATCTGCATGTTCATATCATCAAAGCTAGGTTATTCCCAAGAGGATGTTCTGGACCTCGGGATCGCCGGGCTTTTCCACGATATCGGAAAACTCACTATTTCCCGAAGAATCTTGAAAAAGTCAACCAAATTGAAAGAAGATGAATTCTACAAGATGAAACATCACACCACCCGAGGAGCGGAAATATTGGTGAAATACATGGATGCGGTAGGAAAACTTCCTGTCGTCGTGGCGTATGAACACCATCTCAGACATGACATGAAGGGATATCCCCGCCTTACCCATCCTCGCAAGCCCCATACGGCTTCGATGATTGTCTCGATGTGTGACGTTTATGATGCCCTCGCGCAAAAAAGATCATACAAAAAAGATTTTCCGCCAAAAAAGATCTATGACATCATGATGGATGGCAAAGGGACCTCTTTCGAACCAGAGCTTCTCGAGTCCTTTTATCGCGTGCTGGGTGTCTGGCCGATAGGGACGATCGTTTCTCTCAGCAACAAGAGAATCGCCATCGTCAGGAAGACAAACGAAAAAGACATTTTCAATCCTGTTGTCGAAGTCATCCACCCCAAAAAAAGCCGCGAAGTTATCGACCTGTCGGAAGAAACAACCAAACTTAGAGTCACAAGATCTTTGAATCCTTTCAAGGAAGGAAAAAAATACCTCGAGCTGATCGAAAGCCAAGTATAGGCTCTCAGATAAGCTGGATTCATGAGGGCTTGCCTTAAACATGGTCTATGCGTAAAATTAACCTTTTTTTTGAGGAAAAAATGAAAAAAATCGTCGTTCCTGCCGTCATTGCCAAAAGTCAGGAGGAATTGGATGGAATCCTCGAAAAAATATCCGGCAATGCCGATCTGGTCCAACTGGATATCATGGACGGGCATTTTGTCCCAAATCAGTCGCTGGATTTCGAATTCCAATTGCCCCGAGGAAAATGCATATACGAAGCCCACCTGATGGTGAACGATCCCGACAAATGGATAAAATCTTTCGGAAAAAGGATGGACACCATCATCGCCCATTTTGAGTCCCCAACCACTTCCCCTAGCACCATCAAATTGATAAAAAGTATTGGAAAAAAAGCTGCCCTGGCCTTGAATCCTGAAACGATAATCGAGCAGATCGCCGATTATCTCGATGACCTCGACCAAGTTTTGATCATGACCGTGAATCCCGGGTTTTACGGAAGCCCCTTCCTTCCAGAGATCATGGCAAAAATCACAAAACTGCGACAGATAAGGCCTGAACTGGACATCGAAGTGGATGGAGGGATCAAACCGGAAACTATCGCAATGGTCGACCAGGCGGGAGCAAACTTGTTTGTCTCCGGGTCCTATCTTGTCAAATCGGACAACATGCGGGAACGAATAGATATCTTGTATAGAATGATACAGGATGTGGAGTTGCCGGCCTGAAAAAACATGAAAAGCCAACTTACTCTTAACCTCGGGAAGTTTCAAGATTCGGTGGCCCAAAGACTGGATCGATGGGAGGCACAGCACTTTGCCCGCAGGATTTGGTCGAAGGATCCTTCTCTCTGGCATTCTGAGCCACTACCGGAGATTACCAACCGATTGGGATGGCTTGCGCTGCCTGAGAGGATGCAGGATAGATGTGAGAATATCCTTTCGTTCGCCCATCAAATCAAAGAAGAAGGGTTTTGCCACGTTCTTCTTCTAGGAATGGGGGGATCGAGCCTGGCTCCGGAGGTTTTCCAGAAGACCTTTGGCAATGCTCCAGGCTATCCGGAGCTTTTTGTTCTTGACAGTACCCATCCGGCGGCCATCCTAGCCGTGGAGAATAAGCTGGACCTTGCACACACCCTGGTTTTGGTCTCGAGCAAATCAGGCACCACGCTCGAAACATTATCCCTGTTCCGGTATTTTTGGGATCGGGTAAACGATAATCACGACAAGCCCGGTCGTCGCTTTGTCGCGATCACAGATGCTGACTCGTCTCTTGCACGGCTAGCGAAAGAGAAAAAGTTCCGAAAGACATTCCTTTCGTCCTCCGACGTGGGCGGGCGTTATTCGGCATTCACAGAGTTTGGGCTCGTTCCTGCAGCCTCGATCGGACTGGACATTCAGAAGCTCCTCGATAAGGGACGGGTCGCTTCAGAGAACAGCCTTCCTCCTGGGGCAGAACAAAAGTCGCCTGGCTTCATTTTAGGTGCAGCCCTAGGAGAACTGGCCCAACACAGAGACAAACTCACCATCTGGACAACCTCTTCTCTCGGAAGCGTTCCAGCCTGGTTGGAACAGCTCCTCGCCGAAAGCACCGGGAAACAAGGAAAAGGGATCGTTCCGATCGTGGAAGAACCGTTTGTCCCGATGGAAATCTACGGCCAGGATAGAGTTTTTGTCGGTCTTTTCTTGGAAGAAGAGCATAGTCCCGAATTGGAAAGGCGTTTCCTCGAACTTGAAGCTTCGGGTCATCCCACGATCCGAGTCGTTTTGAAAGAAAAGCTCGACTTAGGGCTGGAGCTCTTCCACTGGGAACTTGCCACAGCCTCTGCCGGAGCGGTGCTCGGTATCCACCCCTTCAACCAGCCGGACGTGCAGCTGGCCAAAGATTTGACCCGGTCAGCCATGGAAAAGAGCAAAGAAACAACGGAAACAGTCAACGAACCTTTCGACGGCGTCTCGATTGGAGAGGAAAAGGCATGTGCAACCGCGATCAAAGGTTTGTTCTCAAAAGCCATGCCCGGTGATTACGTCGCTGTGCAAGCTTACCTCCCGCCCACCCCAGAAATCACGCTAGCTCTTCAGAACGTGAGAAACGCGCTTTTAAAACGTACCCGTTTGGCAACAACTCTTGGATTCGGCCCGCGTTTCCTCCACTCGACCGGGCAGCTCCACAAAGGAGGGCCAAACACCGTTTTCGCCATTCAGGTTGTCGATGAGCCGCAACAGGACTTGCCCGTCCCGGAAACAGACTATACATTTGCCACCTTGATCGAAGCCCAGGCTATGGGGGATTACCGCGCTCTCCAACAGAGAGAAAGGAAGGTGCTTCGGATCACCCTCGGGCAGAATGTCCTCGACGGCTTGCAAAAGCTGGAAGATTTTTTTATCGACGACGAATGACCACTATCCTTTTTTACTTTTCCATGGCTTTACGGAAGGCTATGAGCTCGAAAGGATTGGAAATCAGGGAGAAAAAAGGTAGACTAATATCCGTCTGGAAGAATACAAATGCCCGATTACGGTAATTACGATTTTCCTCCGTTTCGTCCTCCAAACGAGGCCCAAAGCGCTCTCATCCGAATAACGCGAGGATGTCCCTGGAACCGGTGCACATTTTGCGCAATGTACAAACATCTGGCGTTCGAACGAAAGCCCCTCGAGGAGCTCAAGCAGGATGTGCTGCTAGCCAGGAAGATTTTTGGGAAAGCCACGACCATTTTCCTCGGGGATAGCGACAACCTTGTCCATAAGGACCTACCGGAGATCGTCGCTTTTATCCGGAAAACATTCCCAGAAGTCCAAAGAATAACATCCTATTCCCGCGCCAAAACTATCCTCAGAAACAAGCTGGATTTTTTGGTGGCTTCAAGACGGGCCGGATTAGATCGCCTTCACCTAGGTTTGGAATCGGGCGATCCCATCTTTCTTGAACGGCTGTGCAAAGGCGCCACTCCAGAGCAAACGGCAAACGGAGGGCAAAAAGCCAAAAAAGCAGGATTTGAAATTTCTTTTTATCTCCTCAGCGGGGCTGGAGGGAAAGAC
>DAOWCB010000220.1 GCA_030633795.1 Candidatus Aminicenantota bacterium
ACGGATCAGTTGGAGAAATAGCCAGCTCGATGAGAAACGCGATGCCCTTCCCTTTGCACGCGGACCTCTATCTCCCTGAATTTTCCGTCTATCTTGTAATCTTTTGGAGAATAATACAGGAGGTAATAATTTTCGGAGGCTTCCACCGCCTTGTGCATCAGGAAATCGGGATTCCAAGAACTCTCCGTGAATCCTCCGGTCGCACTTGCCATCTCATTAAAAGCAGAAAAAATATCCTCGGAATGTTCCTCGAAATGCACGCCGAACCTATTTTGTGGAGGTTTTGTGATGAATAAGAAATGGATAGAAATAGAAGAATCGGCATAAGCCTGCTTAACAGAATCCACATCGAAAGAAACCTCTCTCCTAAAAAGACCCGAAATCTCCGTCAAGTTATGAACGATGTCCGGGCGTCCTTGAAACATCGAAAGAGCCTGATTTAATACCTTCGGATCAATCTGGGGAATGAATTCTTTTTGATAAAACATAAAAACATATTTTTGTCCCTCTTTGTCTTTTAAAGAGTTTGCAAAATCCATCAGCTTTTTCTGATCTACTCTCCTTAAATTTTCAAGCTTAGCAAGCAGACTGGAATACATCATAATCTGCTCATCTATTGCCATGCCCCTGAACTCACTGCCAGAGAATCCACTATCTGCAATAACATCTCCTGCAATATCATCTCCTCTCCCTTCAATAGGTTGAGTTAATGCAGTTTGCAGGGCTCTTGCACAGGCAGCGCAATCCGTAATCGCCGATCTATACTCTGAACTTCCCACCAAAGCATCTTTCCGGATAATCCCTATAAGCTGCTCTATTACTTTTTCTTTTGGCACGATTCCAAAAAGGCTGCTTTTCATCCGGTAAGTCTTCATCGGGGTTACAATAACAAGATTATCTCTTGGGACAACAACATTATGAATAAAATACTCAACGGCATCAGCAAGTCTTGGGTCGTATTCGGTTATCTCGAAGAACAGATAAAAATTCCTTTGGGTAACCGGAGTAAACCTTTTTTTCTCTTCACTTCTCTCAACCGTTCTTTTTTTGATCAAATAGACGGCTTCTATTTTCTGAGGAATGCCGTCCTCAAAAACCTCAAAGTCATCGATGCTGAGGTCCCCCACAAATATACTCCCCTTATAAACCCTGACAGGGACCTCGATGTTGACGACAAAAGATTGTTCCTGGATTTCCTGAGAAAACACAGAAAAATTGAGCGATAGAATGCAGATCAGCAGAAATATCTTTTTCATCTTCTTTAAATACTATTTTAAAGCATTAGGGAATAAATGATAAGCAATATTTTCAGGGTCAATCCAGGAAAATTGGCTATTTTCCGGTCTGCATTAAAAACTTTTGTGGGGCTGAATCCAGATCAAAATAATTATCCGCTGCTTCGATGAGCTTTTGGGAACTGGATTTTCCGAAAGCCATCACCTCCACATAACACCCAAGTGCATGTTTCAGATGTCTGACAAGAGGAACAAAATCACCGTCGCCGCTTACCAAAATGACGGTATCGAGCTTGGGTGCCAATTCGATCAAATCCATGGCTATCCCAATATCCCAGTCTCCCTTTTTGGCTCCTCCATAAAAAACCTGGAGGTCCTTTTCTTTGACCTCGTACCCTATGTTTTTCAAAGCATCGAAAAAATTCTTTTCATCCTTGACATCGGCCCGTATAACATAAGCAATGGCCCGAATGAGATTTTTCCCTTTAATGGCTTCCTTGAGGATTGCGCGGAAGTCGACTTTGGACTTATAGACATTTCGAGCCGAGTAATACAAGTTTTGAACATCCACGAACACGCCAACCCGCTGTTCTTTGTATAGATTTGTGACGGCTTTTTTTGTCATATAAACTCCTCTTGATGCCTCAAGAGTAACAGAGGCCCATCCAATTGTCAAAAGCATTGACTTGGAGAAGGAGGAGTGCTATATTCCTGATTCATCTTTCTAGAGAAACAAGGTACCGACAAGCGGGCTAAAATGAAAATCAGCTTCAGAGTTTTTCTTCCTTTTTTCCTGTTAATCCTGATGTGTGCCTCATGTGCGGAGAATCCGACGTTTGCTCGAGAAGACAGTTTTTTGAACTTTTTCCGCAGAAATGAAGTCACGATCGCCATCACAGACTCCGGTTTAGGAGGGCTTTCTATCCTGGCCGATGCCGTCGAGCGGACGAAAAATTGGAAAAGCTTCCAGAAAGTGAACTTTATTTACTTCAATGCCCTGTTTTCAAACCAAGGCGGCTACAACACCCTTGAAACCCATCAAGAAAAAGTAAGCATATTCGATAGTGCTCTGAACAGCTTGGAAGATAGGTGCAATCCGGATTTGATCCTTCTTGCGTGTAACACCCTATCAATCATCTATGACGACACATCTTTCTCCAAACAGACAAAAACACCCGTAAAGGGAATTATCGATACAGGTGTGAATGTAGCCTATGACGCTCTCAAAGCACATCCCGAATCAAAAATCATTTTATTTGCCACACAAACCACCGTCGCCCAAAACTCCCATAAGAATCAGCTTTTGAAAAAGGGATTCCTTCCCGAGAGAATCGTGTACCAAGCTTGCCCTGAGCTGGCCAGATACATCGAGGCGGATTACAAGGGTGACGAGACAGATATGCTGATATTCGCCTATGTGGATGAAGCCCTCCAGAAAATCAGCGACCGCAGTGCCAAGTTGCTTGTGAGTCTCAACTGCACTCACTACGGATATTCCATAGATCTTTGGAAAAACGCATTTCGCGGCCTCGGCGTAGAGCCTGTAGCATTCCTGAATTCCAATTCCAAGATGAACGATTTTTTATTCCGCTCCCAGTATCAGAATCGTTTTCAAAACACAGATACTTCGGTTCGAATAGTGTCGATGGTCGAAATCTCAAAAAAGAAAATTCAATCTCTCGGGACATTCTTCCAACCGTTCTCCTCACAAACTGTCGAAGCACTTCAGGAATATGAATGGGAGGAAGATCTATTCGAGTGGAAAAGCTTCATAAAAAGCCAGAAATAATTCAGATAATCTCGACTTTGTTGTTTCCTTCGACCAATTCCCCGATAACCCATGCCTTCTGTCCGAGTTCGGCCAACAAAGTTAGGGCACTGCGAGCAGCCCGGGGATTGAGGACCAGCACCATTCCTATCCCCATGTTAAACGTGCGGAACATCTCGGACTCTTCTATGTGTCCACGGCGATGGATCCTCCTGAAAATCGAGGAAACCGGCCATGAGCCCTTGATTATTTGTGCTGTTTTCCCTTCGGGAAGTACTCTCGGGATATTGTCATAAAAACCACCTCCTGTGATATGGGACATGGCTTTGATATTCATTCTTTTCAAAAGATAAAGGATGGTTTTTGCATAGATTTTTGTCGGTCTGATCAATTCTTTTCCCAGTTTTCCTCTGATCTCTTCGGAAGTGAAGAGCTTGCGTACCAACGAATACCCGTTGGAGTGAAGCCCGCTCGAGGCTAATCCCAGCAATTTGTCCCCGCTTCGGCATTGGCGGCCGTCTATGATTTTCTCCCGGCTTACCATGCCAACACAAAAACCGGCAAGGTCGAATTTATCCTTGGCATACATCCCGGGAAGTTCCGCTGTCTCCCCACCGATCAAAGCACATCCGGCTTTCTGGCAGCCTTTGGTTATACCTTTCATCAAGTCATAGAGTTTTTCCTTATCCAGTCTCCCACATGCAATGTAATCCAGGAAAAACAACGGTTCGGCTCCCACAACCACCACATCATTCACACACATGGCCACAAGATCC
>DAOWCB010000100.1 GCA_030633795.1 Candidatus Aminicenantota bacterium
CCTTATTATGTTTCCTCTTTTTTTTATCAATAGCTCTTTTGCCTTTACCTGAAAAGTTTTTAGGATTATATTTTTTATTTCTTCTCTGTTTAGCTTTGTTAAGTGCTTCAAATCAGGCTTTTCGCGCAGGTCGCTCTTTTTTGTCTGAGATTTAAATATCTTTATTATCTTCTCCTTAAATTCTTTTCCCCCTAATATGCCATATTTGCCAATAATCTCTTCTTTCCGGATTTCATTCCCTTTAATCATGAAGTTATAAACGAATGCCTTATATGCTTCTCGTTTTCCAGAAAACATTTTCAAGATATCATTTGAGAATACCCAATGAATTGATTTTTCCGTTCTTAAATAGTCATTAAAGCTGCTCCATCTGTATTTTTCTGGTTTATCCACTATTGCTGCGCGAACTGGATTTAAGTGAATGTATACGCTCAATGTTAATAAATATGACTCTTTCTCAACTAAAATTGATTTATATCTTCCCTGAAATACTGACCCTATAATTTGATGCTTCGATTTAAACCAATTGGAGTAACTGGTATTAATATAATGCATTGCTTTTGCCAGATTTCCTTCTGGTGTCTCTATTAAAAGGTGGTAATGATTTTTCATCAGAGAGTAACAGTGGATCTTTACAATAAATTTATCAACTGTCTCTCCAAGTTTTTCCAAAAATTTCGAGTAATCATTATCATTAAAAAATATTTTGTCTTTTCTTTCTCCTCTTGCGATCACATGATAAAAAGCCCCTTTGTATTCTATTCTTAGTTGTCTTGCCACGGCTAAAGATTCTCTGGAATAAACGACGAATCGTTTACTTGATATTTCTCATTTAATGGAAGAAAAAAAATCAGGTGGGATTTAAAAGAGAGTATAACTATAAACTATAAGTAATTTGTTTTTACGAAACGGAAGAAGGAAATGTCATATGTTGAGACGCGACCCCTCTTTGAAGTATAATTCAACATCTATCTGTTTGAGCCATGATAAAGAATAGATCGTTGGGCGGGAAAAAAATCAGGGTTGTTATCGCGAAGCCCGGACTGGATGGGCACGATGTGGGAGCCAAAGTGGTTGCCCTCGCTCTGAAAGATGCAGGTATGGAAGTCATCTATACCGGACTTCACCGGACGATCGAAGAGATCGTGAAAACGGCTCTGGAAGAGGATGTCGACGTGATCGGAATTTCCATTTATTCAGGGGCTCATCTGGCCTTGAGCAAGAAGTTGATGGATCGATTAAAAAACATGGGGCTCGCAGATAAAATGGTCTTGATCGGCGGAAATATCCCACAAAAAGATGTCGAAAAGCTTGAAGAGTATGGAGTCAACGGGATCTTTCCAGTTGGATCGAAACTGGATAATATCATCGATTTTATCAGAAAGAGGATTGACGTGAGAGATGAAAAAAAATAACGCCGAAGAGCAGAAAACAGTTGTTCTTGAATCCGGGATCGAGGTGAAACCGGTCTACGGTCCTGAAGATACAAAGGGTTTGAACTTCGATGAAAAGATCGGCCATCCCGGCGAATATCCGTTTACGAGAGGAATTCATCCCCGGATGTACAGAAAACGCCCCTGGACCATGCGTCAATATTCCGGTTTCGGAACCCCGAAAGAAACAAACGAAAGGTTCTTATGGCTTCTGGAACAGGGGCAGACAGCGCTCAATGTCGCTTTTGATCTGCCCACACAACTGGGGCTGGATTCGGATGACCCGTTTGCAGAGGAAGAAGTAGGCAGGGTCGGCATGGCTATCGATATGCTGGAAGATTTGGAGGAGGCTTTTGTCGATATTCCCATTGATAAAATCAGCACGGCATTGACAATCAACCCGGTGGCTTCTGTGTTGTTGGCCATGTATCTTGTGGTTGCCGAGAAACAAGGAATCCCTTGGGATCAAATCAGAGGTACGACTCAGAATGATATATTGAAAGAGTATATCGGGAGAGGGACGTGGATTTTTCCCGTGGAGCCATCGATCCGCATGATCGGGGACATGGTGGAGTTTTGCTCTCAAAACGTTCCCAAGTTCAATCCATTCAGCGTATGCGGCTATCATATCCGAGAATCGGGAGCGACACCGATCCAGGAAATGGCTTATGCCTTCGAAATCGCCATCACATACATTCAGGAAGTGCTCGGCCGAGGATTGAAGATCGATGATTTTGCCGGAAGGATTGCCTTCAACTTCGATATTCACGGAAACATATGGGAACAGGTGGCCAAATTCAGGGCGGGTAGAAGGCTCTGGGCAAAAATCGTAAAAGAACGATTTGGAGCCCAAAATCCCCGTTCGATGACACTGAGGATGATTGCTGGCGGCGGCGGCGGCGGGCTCACCGTGCAGCAGCCCGAAAACAATATCGTTCGGGGCGCCTATTACGCTCTGATTTCTGCACTATCGGGGACCCAGACTATGGCTCTCTGTTCCTATGATGAGGCATATACCATACCTTCGAAGAAAGCTGCCCTTATAAGTTTGAGGACCATGCAGATCTTGGCAGATGAGATGGGTCTTAAAGATACGGTCGATCCTTTGGGAGGTTCTTATTATATCGAGTGGCTGACAGAAAAGATGGAAAAAAAGATCGTGGAATGCATGCAGAAAGTGGAAGATATGGGGGGAATGGTCAAGGCTGTCCAAGAAGGCCACATACAGAGAGAGGTAAGCCACCAGGCCTACTTGAGAGAGAAAAAGATTCAATCGGGAGAAATACCGAAGATCGGTGTGAACAAGTATGTCATGGCAGAAGAACAGACAGAAATCGAATTGCATCCGTTTAACACAAAAGTTGCTGAAGAGCAAAAGAAAAAATTAGGACGGATAAAAGCCAGAAGAGATTATGCCGGTGTTAAAGAGGCTTTGATCGGATTGAAAAAAGCAGCGCAGACAGAGGAAAATGTAATGCCTCACATGTTAAAAGCAGTCAAAAGTTATGCCACTCTGGGTGAGATCACCAAAGTATTAAAAGAAGTTTTTGGCGAATTCAAAGAACCCGTGGGATTATGACGGAATACAAGATAGGCATCGATGTCGGGGGAACCTTCACTGATTTTTTACTCACTTTCCAGGATGGGACTTCCGAGATTTACAAAGTTTTGTCCACGCCTGAAGACCCTTCCTTGGGATTGTTGAACGGTCTTTCGGAAATGGCAGAGGCTCATAATGTCCCTTTGCGGGAATTCATTAAAAAAGTCACGACGATAGTCCATGGAACGACCGTGACCACGAATGCTGTCCTGACCAGGAAAGGGGCAAAAACCGGACTTTTGACGACAAAGGGTCTAAGAGATGCTCTCGAGATGAGAAGGGGAATCAGAGAGAAACAGTATGATAACAGATACACAAATGTCCAACCCCTGGTCCCAAGATACTTGAGGTATCCCGTAGAGGAAAGACTCGATTATAAGGGCGACATTATCACGGAATTGAAGGATCGTGATGTGTTGGATGCACTCCAACTTTTTAAAAAAGAGGATGTCCAAGCCATCGCGGTCTGTTTCATGAACTCTTTTGCCAACGAAACCCACGAATCCAGAGCTGCGGAAATAATCAAACAGGAATTGGGGCTGGGTGATGCAAGCCCTTACCTGACGATTTCATCCGTATTTTTGCCGAGTATCAGATTCTACGATCGTGTATCGACGACCGTGTTGAATTCTTATGTCGGGCCTATCCTAAGCCGCTATCTGAGAAGTCTCGTTTGCAAATTGGAAGATATCGGATTTGATGGGGTACTTCTTCTCATGCAGTCCAACGGGGGAATTGTGTCCCCAAAAATAGCGATCGATAGAGCGGCCGTGACACTCCTATCGGGCCCGGCAGCAGGCCCGGTTGCCGGGATAGAGTATGCTTCTGTGCAGGGATACGAAGATTGTATCACCATCGATATGGGGGGCACGAGTTTTGACGCAGCGTTGATAAAGGATAAAACGCCATTGGTCACTACAGAAGGAGAAATCGACCGGTTGAGGATAGCTCTCCCGATGCTGGGTATCGTGACCATCGGTGCGGGAGGCGGCAGTCTCGGGTGGGTCGATGAGGGTGGACTTCTGCGAATGGGACCTCAGAGTGCCGGCTCGAATCCTGGGCCTGCATGTTATGATCTGGGAGGGGAATTGCCGACCTGCACGGATGCCGACTTGATCCTCGGATATTTGGACAAAGATTTTTTTGCCGGGGGAAAAATACCCCTTAGCTTCGAAAAGGCAGAGAAGGCCATTAAGGAAAAAATCGCTGATCCGCTGAGCATGGACGTGGAACAAGCTGCCGCAGGGATGTATCGTGTCATAAACGTCAATATGGCAACAGGCGTCCATGAAGTCAGCGTGAAGCGGGGCCATGATCCCAGAGAATTTCCTCTTATCGTAGCCGGCGGGGCAGGCCCTGTTCATGCCTGCATGATCGGTTTAGAACTGGAGATTCCGGTCATGATCATCCCCAAAGAATCGTCGATTTTTTGTGCGGCGGGAATGTTGATTTCTGATTTGAAACACAATTTTGTCAGGACATATTCCACACATCTGAAGGAAATGGAAAAGCAGAAGTTCAAAACTCTGTTTTTGGATATGGAGGATGAAGCGAACAGGCTTTTAAAATCAGAACGGATCCCGGAAAACGCCATCCAACACATCTATTCTGTGGATTTGAGGTATGTCAAACAATATCATGAAGTCAATGTGGAAATTACCAGCAAAGATATCGAAGACGGCAATATCGAACGCATAGCGAACCAATTTCATCCGGAACACAACAGGCTATATGGTTATTCTTTGGAAGAACAGGGAACACCTATTGAGCTCATAAACCTGAGGCTTTTGAGCGTAGGGAAGACAGTCAAGCCGAAATTCAGTGAGGAAGAGTTTGTAGGGACAGATCCCTCTAATGCTTTTAAAAAGAAACGCGATGTTTATCTTCCGCTGGAGGAGACTTTTGTTGAGGTCCCTGTTTATGATGGACATAAAATGATGTGCGGGAATCGGGTGGAGGGTCCGGCCGTGATCGAGCAGGTGAATACGACGACTTTTGTCACGCCCGAGTACAATGTTTTGTGCGATAAGTATGGAAGTTATACAGTGTATTTAAAAGAGAAGGAAAAGGAAATTCAAAAGAAACTCGGGATGAGTTCCTAAAATGAATATCGACAAAATACTGGCATCCGTTTTACAGAGAAGATTTAAGTCGATAACCGAAGAAATGAGCATCGTTCTGACAAAAACGACCCGTTCGCCCATTCTCTGCGAAGCGAAAGATTTTGTCACCGGGCTTTACGACGGACAAGGGAAAATGCTCGAGCAGACCGAAAACCTCCCCATTCTCTCATTTTCTCTCGGACCTGTTTGTGAATACATCGTCGATTATTTCGGCGATGAGATCTACCCTGGGGATGTCATATTCCATAATGATGTCTTTTCGATGGGGAACCAAAACAACGATGTTGCCGTCTATAAGCCGATATTTTTTAAGGATGAACTCATCGCCTGGGCGGCTGCCAAGGGGCATCAGGCAGATGTGGGAGGTGCCGTACCCGGAGGTTATAATCCCAAGGCGACCGAGGTTTTCCAAGAATCCCTCCGGATACCTCCTGTTAAGGTTTACGAGCGAGGCAAATTGCGGAAGGATGTCTGGGATCTTATTTTCGCCAATATCCGCTTTGATATCGTGGCGGCCGATATGAGAGCACAGATCGGTTCGTGTGTCGTGGGCGAAAGGGGAATTTTAAAGCTGGCCGACAAATACGGATTCGACGTTTTGGAGTCGCATAAAGAATATCTGTTCGATTCGACGGAAAA
>DAOWCB010000136.1 GCA_030633795.1 Candidatus Aminicenantota bacterium
AAAAGGAGGAGTGATGAAAGGCTGGTTTGTTCTGAATACAAAACCTAAAAAAGAATTTCAGGTAGGAAGACTGTTTGAGGAAGGAGGATTGGAATTTTATTGTCCAATGTACATCCATGAAACAAAAGAGAGCCCATTTTTTGCGGGGTATGGATTTATATATTTTGATTATCCCGAACAATACAAGCTGGTTAAGTACACGCGTGGAGTGAAGCGGATTATCGGAAATCCGGAGGGCCCGATTCCTGTTCCTGAGGAGATTATCCAACAGATCAAACAAAGAGAGATCGATGGTTACATTGAGTTTGAGAAATATGGCGGGATTCCTGAGATCGGTGACGAAATAGAAATCATGGAGGGCCCGATGAAGGGACTGAGAGGGATTTTCCGCAAGGAACTGACAGAAAAGGAACGGGTTATGATACTCCTCAACTTCGTTTCCTATCAGGGCAAACTTATCATTGAAAAGAAAAAATTGAAAAAGATTCCCACATAAAACTGGAGGTCCAGATGAACGTGCCATTTTTGGATCTGAAAGCTCAATACAAAACACTAAAACAAGAGATCGATAATAAAATTCTTGAGGTTGTCGAGTCCCAAAAGTTCATATTAGGCTCAGAGGTCACAGAATTAGAAAAAAAAATCGCCTCCTATACGGAGACAAAGTATGCGATAGGAGTTTCCTCGGGATCAGATGCATTGATTGTTTCCCTTATGGCTTTGGGAATCGGAAAAGATGATGCCATCGTGACGACGCCTTTTACCTTTTTTGCCACTGTCGGGGCTATTATTCGGGTGGGAGCACGAGTGGTTTTCTGCGATATCGATAAAAAAACATACAACATGAACCCAGACAGCCTAGAGGATGTGATAAAAGTTGAGATAAAAAAACAATCGAGTTCAAGGGTCAGGGCTATCATACCGGTTCATCTGTACGGTCAGTGTGCAGATATGGCTCCCATATTGGCCTCCGCGGAAAAATATAACCTCTCTGTAATAGAAGATGCAGCACAGGCTATCGGTGCGGGATATCCCTCTCCTTCAGGAGTTAAAAATGCTTGTGGGATGGGCGATTTGGGCATCCTGTCGTTTTTTCCCTCAAAAAACCTGGGAGCTTTCGGAGATGGGGGAATGATTTTGACGGACAACGAAAAATTAGCAGAGAAAGTGAGGATTCTCAGGGTGCACGGAGCTCAAAATAAGTATTTTCATGACATTATTGGGGGAAATTTTCGTCTGGATTCTATTCAAGCTGCGGTATTGCTCGTGAAGCTGAAATATTTAGATCATTGGTCACAAAAAAGACAACATAATGCCCTTCTGTATGATAGGCTATTCGATGAAACAGGCTTGACAGCGAAAGGGATTCTCCAAGTTCCGGATGCTGTGTATAAACCTATTGGTATTCCTCGGTATCACATCTATAATCAGTATGTCATACGAGCAAAAAAAAGAGATGAACTCCAAAAATATCTGACGTCAAAGAGAATAGCTACTGCTATTTATTATCCTCTTGCTCTCCATCTTCAAAAATGTTTTGCCTACTTGGGTTACAAGGAAGGAGATTTTCCTGAGACCGAAAAAGCCACGACCGAAGTTTTGGCCCTGCCCATCTTTCCTGAGCTGGACAATGACCAGCAAGAATACATTGTTGCCAGCATTAAAGAATTCTACGAAATCGGATATTAACCTGGATTATTCAGGCTGATCGGACGGAGGATGTTATGAAAACCATGGGTATGATCGGTGGAATGAGCTGGGAATCTTCTTTGGAATATTATCGGATTGTCAACGAAGCCATAAAAAAAAAGCTCGGGGGATTTCATTCGGCCAAGTGTATCCTGTATTCCGTGGATTTTGAAGAAGTGGAAAAGCTACAGCACCTGGGAGATTGGGATGAATTGACTCGAATGATGATGGATGCCGCCCAGAGATTGGAGAACACAGGTGCGGATTTTGTGATCATCTGCACCAACACGATGCACAAAATGGCCGATGAGGTTCAAGGAGCCATCCGTATTCCAGTGCTGCACATTGTTGATGTTACTGCGAAGGCTATCAAAGGCAACAGACAAACACGAATCGGGCTCCTCGGAACCAAGTTCACGATGGAACAGGATTTTTACAAAGGTCGGTTAAAAGATAAACATGGACTGGACGTTCTGATCCCCAGTGCAGACGAACGACAGGTTGTGCATGACATCCTTTACAGCGAACTGTGCTTGGGAGAGATCAAGGAGCTGTCTAAGGAAAAGTTTAAGAGCGTCATCCAAAACCTCGTCGATCGAGGAGCTCAAGGCGTGATTCTCGGGTGCACAGAAATTCCTTTGATTGTCAGCCAGGATGATTATGAGATTCCCGTTTATGACACGACGACACTCCATGCACAGGCCGCCGTCGACTTCGCGCTCCAATAAGAGTGAACTTAGAGAAATAGCTTGAGGATATTCCAGATTCCCAAAAAGCACACCAGAAGAATCACCAATCCACCTACGATGTTCTGAACAGGTGTGTTGGCCAGGCTCTTCAGTTTTTGTCGGTT
The DNA here is from genome assembly GCA_030633795.1 of Candidatus Aminicenantota bacterium. GTDB lineage: Bacteria > Acidobacteriota > Aminicenantia > Aminicenantales > Aminicenantaceae. Next base: position 2,543 of record DAOWCB010000136.1, read on the forward strand.
ATTGAGAACGACCAGCAAAAATATCGAGGCCACCGGAAGGACTAGCCCGTTTGCCACCTGGGCGAACACGATAATCGACAGCGGATTGAAATCAAACAAGGAAACGATGAGCCCCGTTCCGATGACTCCCATCCAGACAGCCCGGAATTTGCCCGAATTACGCCCTTCTTTCCAGCCAAGGATACCCGAAGAGGCAAAGGCTGCCGCATAAGGAGCTGTGATGGCTGAACTCAATCCTGCCGCAAATAATCCCATCCCAAAAAGCAAGTTTGTGAAGGATCCGAAAAGAGGTTTCAGTTGCTGTGACATCTGAGCCCCACTTTCCAATGTTATGCCCTTTTCATAAAAAGCCACAGCAGAGGTGACCACTATCGATACAGAAATCAATCCGCCAAGGCCGATGGATGCTATTAGATCCTTTTTTACATCTCTCAGATCTTCCTTCTTTTTCCATTTTTCTTTCACTGTAGAAGAATGGAGGAACAGGTTATAAGGTACGACCGTTGTGCCCACCAGAGCTAGTGCCAGATAAAGGGATTTATCCGGGAAAGAGGGGATCATTCCTTTTAAAATAGAGAGCAAGTCAGGTTTGATAAGAATAAGGGTTATCAGGAAGGAAAGGCTCATGAAAAAGACCAGGAATATCAAGAATTTTTCAACGATCCGGTATTTTTTTCTACTGAGCACAAAAGCTGCCACTAGAGAGATCAAAAGGACCCAGATTTTTTTCGATATGGGGCTGACCATCTCCAGTCCCAGTGCCCCCCCGACCAGATTGCCTGCTTCATAAGCCGCACAGCCAAACGTGATGGAAGACAAGGTAAGGATAACGATCAGGATTTTTGTCACCTGATTTTTGGGAAATTCTCTGAGGGATTGGCCCAGATCATATCCAGAACCAAGACTGAGTCTTCCTGTCATTTCCTGCAGGATCAATGTGGTTGCGATGGCGAAGATCAATGCAAAAATGAGAACATATCCAAATTGGGCGCCGGCCAATGAACAGGATGTCACGGTTCCTGGACCTATGAAGGCTGCAGCCACGAGGAAACCCGGGCCAAAGGCGGATCTTTTATTTTTTTTTACCATACCCCCCCCCACCGGGTGTCTCGATACGCAAGATGTCTCCTGATTGGACTTTTAGGTTCGCCTTCGGGCCCAAGATTTTTTTATTTCCTTTGTAAGGGATAAGGAGGTTTTTGCCTCTTTTTCCTTCTTTGCCTCCCAAAACACCGTAGGGGGCAAAGTTCCGTCTTTCAGAAAGTATCGACACTTGAGTGGGGACAAAAAATTCATATTCCCGGATGATTCCCTCCCCTCCTTTTTGTTTGCCTTTTCCTCCCGAACCTTTACGCAGTTTATATGTTTTGATTCTCATCGGGAGATAGTTTTCTAGGGCTTCCATCGGCGTGTTCAGGGAATTGGTCATATGGGTGTGAACTCCACTCAATCCATCTCTTTCCGGACTGGCGCCCATACCTCCTCCGATAGTTTCATAATAGGTGAATCGAGATTCTTTGTCCGGATCGAATCCTCCGAAAGCCACATTGTTCATGGTGCCCGAACTGGCTGCCGGTATTCTCTCAGGAATAGCTTTGGATAGGGCTCCGAGGATAACATCGACAATCCTCTGAGAGGTCTCCACATTTCCTCCAGCAGTGGCTGCCGGGTGCTGGGCATTGACCACGGATCCTCGCGGAGCGATAATTTGGATCGGCCGCATCAGTCCTGTGTTAAACGGAATATCTTCCTCCACAAGGCAGCGAAATACGTAAAGGACTGCCGAACAAGTGATCGCAAAGTTCGCATTCACACCTCCTTCCACTTGTGCCGAGGAAGAGCTGAAATCGAGGATCGCTTCTTCACCTTTTATGTTTATCTCGACAGCTATTCGTACAGGGGTTTCTGTGATCCCGTCATTGTCCATGTAATCTGAAAAAGAATACATTCCATCAGGGATAGAAAGCATAGTTTTTCTCAAAATTTTCTCTGTGTAATCCTGTATGAGCCTGCCATACAGGGCAAGCTTGGTGTGTCCGTATTTTTTTATGGTTTCTTCAAGGCGTTGTTTGCCTGTATTGTTTGCGGCTATTTGTGCAAAAATATCTCCTTTTCTCTCTTCGGGCGTTCTCACGTTAGACAGAATGAGGTTGAGAATATCTTCATCAAGGATTCCTTTTCTGACAAGTTTTATAGGAGGAATAATCAAACCCTCTTGAAAAATTTCCGAGGCAAGGGGCATCGAGCCTGGAGTCATACCTCCCACGTCAGAGTGGTGGGCGCGGTTAGCGACAAAAAAAGTTAATTTTTTTCCCACAAAAAAAGGAGAAATACATGTGATATCAGGGAGGTGGGTTCCTCCTTGATACGGATCATTAAGGATCACCAGATCCCCGTTTTCGAAGGAAACAGAACGGAGCGATGCCTGGACAGATAAAGGCATAGCACCCAGATGTACCGGGATGTGCGAGCCCTGAGCAAAAGTTTCTCCTTTGGGATTGAACAGGGCACACGAAAAATCCTTTCTTTCTTTAAT
>DAOWCB010000225.1 GCA_030633795.1 Candidatus Aminicenantota bacterium
AATGGCTCGAATTTTTCGGAAAGAGGCTTCTTCTCTGTCGATACTTTTAACCTCTCCACTTTTTTATCAAACCCTCTTCACCTGGAAATCACTTCCAAGGCGAATGAGTTCCACCTGCAGCCTGTGACGTTGGATGTTTTTGGAGGACAGGCTGTTTTTGGTGAAACGATCATTTCCTTAGCACGTGGTTTTTCAAATATCAGTGGTTCGAGCTCCTTCACATTGGACAACTTGGATCTGTCCCGTATACCCTTAAAGTCTGAGCTTTTTAAATTCGCTGGGACAGCAGGAGCGGATTTTCCGCTGGTAGAAATCCGCCCAGATCGTATATCCACCCAAGGACACGGCTATATCCATGCCTTTGACGGAGAAATCTCGATCCATGATTTCGAATTAAAAAAACCATTTTCAAAAAATAGGACAATTACCTGCGATATTGACTTCTCTGGATTGAATCTTGAAAAACTGACAAACTCTACTCCTTACGGGCGTGTGACAGGCATCATAAAAGGGGAGATCAAAAACTTGGCGATTTCCTACGGACAACCTGAAAGTTTTTCCCTCAGTTTGGAGTCAGAAAAGAGAAAAGGTATTCCCCAAAAGTTCAGTACAGCTGCCATAAAAGACCTGGAAATTCTGGGCACAGGAGGAACAACATCGATGAGCTCGGCAAAGTTGTTCTCCCGTTTCATCTCTGAGTTCAGGTATAGCAAAATTGGTATCTTTTGTTCGCTGAAGAATGATGTTTTTACTTTGCGGGGGACAGTAAAAGAGGACGGAACCGAGTATCTGGTCAAGAACGCTTGGATTTTTGGAATCAGTGTGATAAATAGAAAACCTCAAAATCAAATAAGCTTTAAGGATATGGTCAGTCGGATAAAAAGAATTCATCAATCCCAGGAATCCCGGTGACGGAAACAGTAGGTTTCTGATATAATCAAGAGAGAAATTATGGGGAGGGCATAAATTGAGAAAAAGAAAATCATTGTCCATGCTTTGTGTGTGTTCACTTTTTGTCATCTTTTCCTGTGTGACCATAAACATCTATTTTCCCGAAGCGGCTGTTAAAGAAGCCGCCGAAGAGATAGTGGATGAGGTCAGACCGTCTGAAGACAAGGAAAAGGAAAAAAAGGATGTTTTTGCAGGGTGGGATGAGAATCAGGCTGAGAATGCTGAATCAAATGGCGCGTTTACATTTGTCCCCTCCATTTATGCTCAGGAGCAGGTAACGCAGGTATCGAGTCCGAAAATCCGTGCATTGAAAGGCTCCCTCAAGGATAGATTCCCCCGGCTTAGACCTTTCTATAATCAGGGACGAATCGGTGAAACAAATAATGGACTCCTGGTCGTCAGGAATGAAGAGGAGTTGTCCCTCAAGGATAAATCCCTCTTGAGGCGATTGGTGAAAGAAGAAAACAAAGATCGGAAGGAACTCTATACTGAAGTGGCCGAAGCCCTCAATATTGATCCTGATCAAATCCCCCGCATTCAGAGGATTTTTGCCGAAAACTGGATCAGGAAATCAAAGCCTGGCTGGTGGATTCAGACAAAAGAGGGGCGATGGATCAGAAAACCTGCCTGAAAATTCATTAAAAAAGAATATCAATGAATAAGAGAGGTGTCAATTGAATGTACTAATTAGATAAAATTCAGATTGTGACCAACCACTGAGCTACAGCCACGCCCTTATTTATGGCAATATTATATCTGAATCCCAGGGAAATCGAGGGAGAGAGAAGAATTTTATAACTGGGAGTTATGTAGATTCACAGGTCCTTAGGATCGTGTTTTTCTATTCAAAAAGTGCCACCTAAGGATAAAACCGACGCATAAAAGAGTGCTGTTTTCTTTATTTTCAACAAGTAAGCACAGTCTGAGCAGAAATTGTTCTTACACAAGACGCAAATTGAATCGATATTAATTTTAAAAGATCAGGAACTTATGATCCCTCGATCGTGGCGGCATCCAGGTGCTCTTCAAGATGAAGCGGAAGCTCTGCTGTGAGAACCCGATTCCATCAACTCATAGTCATGGATTGAGTCGGTTACAAAAAACCTAGTTCTCTTTTCCACTGTTCAGAAGGTCTTTCACAGACACCTCCCAGATCGTTCCTTGGGGACGTGTTTTGACATATCCTTCCGCATTGTAGGAGATCCATTTTCCATCAGGAGACGGATAGATCCAATCCTTCCAGTCGTCGTCATCAGAGGCAAGCTCCATGACTTTACCACCATTGGCAGAAACTACGAATATCCGGATCAGCTCCCTCTTTCCCTTTTCACTGATAAAAGCCAGGTTCTTATCATCAGGAAGCCAGCAGAGTCCACTGGCGCCGTTCAGGTTATGCTGCTTAAGATCAAGAATTGTCCGGGTTTTGCTGCCATCGATGGGGATAGCGACGATTATCTCCTCAGACTCGGCAACGATCTCTTTGCTGCCGGGAGACCAGGCATGGGACCAATACGCACACTCATCTAATATTCTCGTCGTCTCTCCACCAGATGCGGAAATAACATGGAGATGCTGTATTCCATTTTCTAATGCAACGACATATACGAGTTTCTTTCCATCAGGAGACCATTCAGGCAGGATTTCACTCTCTTGTGTTTTTGTGATCTGGATTGGTTTGCCTTTCTTGATAGACATGGCCCAGATATCATCTTTATGGATCACGGCTAGCTTCTGTCCATTGGGCGACCATGACCAATTATCAAAGACACGAGAACCGTCCCACTCGCTGAAAACGTCAACAGGTGGCCCGATTGTCCGTCCTTCTTTCAGTGAAACAGGAATATAATAGAGGCTCTCCTTTCCGTCGGGTTGCTCCAGATAAAAAAGGAGTCTCTCACAGTCGGGGGATAAAGCCAAGGGATGGACTTTACCATTGAATGAATCATCAAGCTTTAACGGGATGGCCTCTGTGCCCGCGAGAGGGATCATCCATAATCCGGAATCGTCTGGGCTTTTTGTCTTCCCATGCGTGATAATCACCCTGTTATCAGGAGACCAGTAATGATTATAGGGGGATAGTTTGAGCTCTCTTCCCAGCTGGAAGGAGGGGCCGCCGGAGGCTGATACGACTTTGAGAACATTTGTGAAGTCGTATGACGTGCGATAGAAAAGCATCTTTTTCCCATTCGACGACCAGGAAAAAAAAGCTCCGACCTCTTCCGGGGAAGCTATTTCGAACACACGTTCATCAGAGAGACGGTAGAGATAGGACTTGTTCATGGCCTTATAGAAAAGCCATTTGCCATCAGGCGACCAGGATATATAACGGCCATACTTGACGTCAGCGATCTTCTTCGATGTGCCTCCCTCGGCTGGAACAACCCGAATCTCTGAATCTGCCCAGTTGTATGCAATTGTTTTACCATCAGGCGACCACACAGGATTCATCTCCACTTCAGGATCGCCTGCTATCTCTTTAAGTGAGCCATCCTTGAGGGATAGGGTCCAGATGTCACCCTTGATTTTTTCGTCGCGCCTCATAAAGACAATCCTCTCAGAATCGGGTGACCAGCTCACAGGATGAAGATACCTGTATTTTCCCTCGAGGATCTTTTTCGCCGGGCCGGTTGGCTTTCCTGTTTCTGGAGACACAGGAATAACACAAATCGCATCTCCTGAGTAGAAAGCGACTTTTTTTCCATCCGGAGACCATATACAACGCAATGCATCTGTGTCCACCAGATCAAAAGGCTCTTCGCCTTTAAGTG